>DWYT01000098.1 GCA_019118545.1 Candidatus Mediterraneibacter merdavium
CGAACCAGAAACGAGGATTAAGTTCCTTTCAGTCAAATACCCCGATGCAAACATCGGGGTATTTGAGCCTCGCGGGCAGGTCTACGTTCCACTTCGGTCGGTGCTAATCGTGTGTCGCTGGCACACGGCACCGCCAAATGGACATGCTCGCATGTCCGCTTGGCTCGTTGCTCACGGAAATAAAAAGGGGCTGTGAAAAAGGTGCAGTCTAAAAACAAAGAAGAACCATGGCTCAAAAAAAGCTGTTCCCTGTATTGTCACACAGTTTAGTGTATGCTATGATGTTTGTATCAATTAAGTGTAACACATAGTTTTACTTTCTAAGACAGAAGGGCAGTTATTATGATTGGTGTAAATAGCGGATATTATAATCGTTTTTCGTTTTTGAACTCTTATGGTAATTCAACAAATAAAAGCATGATTCCCGAAATCGTTGAATCCACCCTGAATTCCAGTGATTTAAAACATACCTTATGTATGGGTTGTTTATTTACTTTCTCGTCTCCGGGCGGCGATGCAAGTGGGAAATACGATGAAAGTTCCACTGATGAAGATCCTGTAATACTTGTTTGGGGACAAGATTCAAAAGGTAATAAATTCGAGAAAAAAATTCATGTAAACGATATTGATCCGAAAAATGCCTCTACGGTTGAAATAGAAGCGCTTAATGCACATTTAGGAGAGCAGGGAAAAAGTCTGGGAGCCGGTGCGGCTTTAGCGATGATTTGCGGTGGAAAAGATATTACTGAAAAATTAGATTTCACCCAATATTTCTCTGATTATAATGAAATGTTAGAATCAGCCGGATGGAAACCCGACGTGAATTTGCTGCTGTTAGACGAGTATCTTTTCAATTTACGAACCAGAAACGAGGATTAAGTTCCTTTCAGTCAAATACCCCGATGCAAACATCGGGGTATTTGAGCCTCGCGGGCAGGTCTACGTTCCACTTCGGTCGGTGCTAATCGTGTGTCGCTGGCACACAGCACCGCCAAATGGACATGCTCGCATGTCCGCTTGGTTCGTTGCTCACGGAAATAAAAAGGGGCTGTGAAAAAGGTGCAGCCTAAAAACAAAGAAGAACCATGGCTCAAAAAAGCCAG
This sequence comes from Candidatus Mediterraneibacter merdavium, assembly GCA_019118545.1. GTDB lineage: Bacteria > Bacillota > Clostridia > Lachnospirales > Lachnospiraceae > Mediterraneibacter > Mediterraneibacter merdavium. Next base: position 1,104 of record DWYT01000098.1, read on the forward strand.
AGGTTCTTCTTTTGTGCGCTATACCCGGCAAGCGGCTAAATTATTTGATTTAGTAGCATTTCTTGGAGAAAATATAGGAAGCGGTCGATACATTTAAGTCGGCAATCAGCGGCGGGGAGAGTTGAACTGTGACTTTGAAGGAATCTGACGGAATATCTTATCGGGATGTGAAGCTGTTGTTAAGTCGTGTGAGGAGATTGTCTGAGTGAAACGAGTTGCTCCTCGCACTGCTTTGTTTTTAAACAGCTTCTCAGCCCGTTAGATATTCCCAGATTCTGGAACGGAACAGTGAAATCTCTCCCCGCCGCTGACTGCATTTCTGTAATGATTCTCCGCTTCCGGAAACTTTCACGCAGAAATGTTTCTGAATCAAATGGCTGAATTGAAAGCATCTTCATCCTTGATATAATGAAAAGATGTTGGTATACTATAGTAGTTATTATACAGGGAACGGAGGACGAAGATGAACGATCTGGAAATGTACCGCGAGCAGCTTGCATTTTGTGACGACAAGATCATTGACGCGCTCGTGGAGAGAAATGCCATCATTGAAAAGATCATGGCGTATAAAGAGACATACGGGATGCCGATTCTGCAGCCCGCTCAGGAGGAGAAGCAGCAGAGGCGTCTGGACGCGAAGCTAAAGGACAACAAGTACCGCGACGAGATACAGGATGTATTTAAGCGCATCTTGCGGAACAGTAAGAGGATACAGGCGAGAAGGCTCTTCTCCTACAATATCGTTCTTATCGGCTTTATGGGAGCGGGCAAGACGACGATCTCTGATTATCTGAGCATGATGTTCGACATGAAGCTGGTGGAGATGGATCAGGAGATTGCGGAGCGGGAGCAGATGAGCATCCCGGATATTTTTGCTACATATGGAGAAGAATATTTCCGCAATCTTGAGACGAATCTATTAAAGGAACTGCAGACAGGAAAGAACTGCATCATCTCCTGCGGCGGCGGCGTGGCCCTCAGGGAAGAAAATGTAGTTGAGATGAAGAAGAACGGTCGTGTCGTCCTTCTTACGGCCAGTCCCGAGACGATCTATGACAGGGTGAAGGACAGCAATGACAGGCCGCTTCTTAAGGATAATAATAATGTAGAGTTTATCGCGGATCTGATGGAGAAGCGCAGGGAGAAATACGAGGCTGCGGCGGATGTGGTTATCCAGACGGACGGCAAGACGATCCTGCAGATATCTGAGGAGCTGATCACCAGACTTACGGAGTTAGATGAGAAATGATGTTTGAGAGATTTTTCCCGGATGAGTATGTGGCGTCCACTTACATCATCCCTTTTGAAAAACTGTATGAGGAAGGTTACCGGGGCGTGATATTTGACATTGATAATACGCTCGTGCCTCACGGCGCGCCCGCAGACGAGAGGGCAAAGAAGCTCTTTAAGAGGCTTTCGGACATTGGGTTTTCCTCATGTCTTCTCTCGAACAACAGAGAGAAGCGCGTGAAGATGTTCAATAAGGAGATCCAAACCCATTATATCAACAATGCGAACAAGCCTTCCACCAAGAACTACATCCGCGCCATGGAGCTTATGGGGACGGACAAGACGAATACGGTCTTTGTCGGAGATCAGCTTTTTACGGATGTGTGGGGCGCAAAACGCACGGGAATCCGCAATATTCTTGTGAAACCCATCCACCCCAAGGAGGAGATCCAGATTGTGCTCAAGCGGAGCGTGGAGAATATTGTCCTTCATTTCTATAAAAAAAGATTGAAAAATAGGGAAAATTAGTATAAAATCAGAAGATAGAGCGTCCGGAGAGGCGCGCGATTGAAGGAGGAATACAAATGGTCGCAGCAGGAGATTTTAAGAACGGCATTACCGTGGAGATCGACGGAAATATCTATCAGATTCTGGAATTCCAGCATGTAAAACCGGGAAAGGGAGCTGCTTTCGTAAGAACAAAGTTAAAGAACATTATCAGTGGAGGAGTTGTTGAGAAGACATTCCGCCCGACAGAGAAATTCCCGAAGGCACATATCGACAGAAAGGACATGCAGTACCTGTATCAGGACGGCGATCTGTACAACTTCATGGATGTGGAGACATATGACCAGATTGCCCTCAATGCAGAGGTTGTCGGAGACGCGCTGAAGTTTGTAAAAGAGAACGAGACAGTGAAGATCTGTTCCCACAACGGCAATGTGTTCTCTGTTGAGCCGCCGCTGTTCGTTGAGCTGGCTATCACAGAGACAGAGCCGGGATTCAAGGGTGACACAGCTCAGGGAGCTACAAAGCCGGCTACAGTAGAGACAGGGGCAACGGTTATGGTTCCGTTGTTTGTAGAGACAGGCGACGTGCTCAAGATCGATACACGTACAGGCGAATACCTGTCAAGAGTGTAGGATCATTTTTTTGGAAAATATTTACCAAAAATGTAAGGCCAAAAGGCGTATCGTTTTGTGCGGTACGTCTTTTTTCTGTGTTGGCATATAAAATTTCACGAAAAACTGTAAGAAAATTATGTGCTGTATTTTGTGGAACATTCCAGATTGTTTTTTCTTATATGCTCGTCTATAATCAAGGTCACATAATATTGTCCACAAAGTTTTATCTCATTCAGAAGGTACGGTTCGTACCGGTTTTCTCATTTAATTTACGATGAACCGCGTTGAGAAAGGAGAAAGATGGATTACAAAGAGTTTGTACGCGCGGTAGAGAAGCAGATGAATCAGAGAATGATGGGAGGTGTTAAAGTCAGCCTGTATACGGCAGTAAAAAATAACGGAAAAGAACGTACAGGGGTGCTCATTGAGACGCCGGGAGTTAATATTTCTCCGACGATCTATCTGGAGGAATACTTTGAGAGCTATCTCGAAGGGCAGCCGCTGGGACATATCGTGGGAGAGCTTATAGAGTTCTATGAAAACATCAAAAAGGAAGAATCGTGGGACTGCGGACGGATCCTGACCTATGACGGGGTGAAGGACAGGATTGTCTTTAAGCTGATCAATACAGCGAAGAACAGGAAGTTTTTGTCAACAGTCCCGCACAGGATGTTTCTTGACCTGTCGATCGTGTTTTATGTCTTGTTTGAGGCGACAGAGGAAGGCACGGCGGCCATGGCTGTGTCTAACAACCATGCACGACAGTGGAATGTGGGAACAGAGACTCTCTGGCAGGACGCTGTAAGAAACGCGAGAAAGCTTCTGCCCGCAGAGATGATGACCATGAACTGTGCTTTAAAAGAGATGCTGAGAAAAAGCTGCGGGCAGACGCCGCAGACAGAAAATCTTCTCTTGGGAGCCGGGAAGGAAAGGGATGGGATGTACGTTCTGTCCAACAGTCTGAGAAATTACGGGGCAGCCTGCATTGCCTACCCCCATATTATGGAAACCATCGGAGAAATCCTTCAGGAAGATTATTATATCCTGCCGAGCAGTATCCACGAGGTCGTGATCGTTCCATATACGAGGGAGATCAGCAGAAGGGAAATGGACGACATGGTAAGGGATATCAATGAGACGCAGGTTGCGGACGAAGAGGTACTGAGTAACCACGTGTATCTGTATGAGAGAAGCACCGGACGGTTCCTTGGCAGAAATGTCCGCTCCTCAATGGGAAACTAGAAGGGGAGGCATATATGGGATTTACGACAGAAAATGGCAGGAAGAGGATTATTGCATCAGTATTGTTTCTGGTCGTGCTGTTGTCATCCGTGGCAGCTTTTGCTGCGGAGGGCGATGCGGATGATGTGCAGCAGGATTATGAACGGCAGCAGAGAGAAAGAATCGAGACAGTACGGCAGATATATGAAGCGTATCAAAGCTCTTATGTTGAAAAACCAGTTTCAGGAAAGAGCCTGAGGGCAAGAAGCGCCAGAAGCGCCGGTGAAACCATTTATGCACAGGTTCTGGAAAGCGGAGTATCAAGTATCACTGTTACCCAGTATCCGGAAGGCGGCGGGTATAACGTAGTAAAATCGTGGTCAGAGGGAATTCTTGGGGCGAGTACAGGGGAGAGGCTCTACTGTGCGGATCCGACAGCATTATTCGGGGAAGGAAGTAAAACTGCGGTTCCGGCAACAAACTATTTCCCAGAATATACAGTGAACTTCATCGGCGCGATGATGTACTGGTATGATAACTACATGTGCGGGGGAGTGAACGACACGGACGATTACCTGTTCAAACAGGAAATCGTCTGGACCATCGGGAACATGGCGAAGAACTGGTACTCGGACGTTCTTTTCGAACATGGGAACGGGACAAGCTGTGACTGGGGTCATGATCTCTATACACACAGGGACGATCTGTTTGTAACGGGGGCGACATGGGCGGCAGAGCATATCAATGAGATTAAGACAGAGGCTTTCGTCTTTGAAGGAGAGGGACAGCCGCTGATGAGGGTAAATTATACCTATAATCCCACAGGGTTCCTCAGTTTGAGAAAGGTGTCTGCGAACCCGGAGATAACGGAGAACAATAGCTGCTATTCCCTCGACAAAGCTGTGTACGGTGTTTACCTAGATAAGGGGTGCGCATCTGAGGTGACAACGCTGACAACAGACTCCTCGGGAAATACGAACCCGGTGGAAGTGAATGCCGGAACCTATTTCGTGAAAGAAAAAACCGCACCCAAAGGCTATGCTCTTGACGAGAGAGTGTATGAGGTTACGGTCGCATCCGGGCAGTCAGCCACAGTGGATGCTGCAGATATTCCGCAGTATGCCCCAGTAACAGTTCTGTTGGAGAAGATTGACCGGGAAACTGTACAAAATATGCCTCAAGGCTCTGCTTCTCTTGAAAACGCAGAGTTTACGGTTAAATATTATGACGGTTTCTATGACTCCGATCCGGCGGCGCAAGGAGAAAAAGCAATAAGGGCATGGATATTAAAAACAAGGGAAGACGGCAGAGTGGTTTTGTCGGATGAGTATAAAGCTGATGGCGACGCATTGTATTTTACATCTAATGGGGAACCGGCGTTGCCCCTCGGTACGATCACAATTCAGGAGACGAAGGCTCCTGACGGTTATCTTGTAAATGATGAGATCTCTGTGAGGAAGATTACAGGAGGCGGGACGGCGGAAACTGTAAATACATACAATAAACCGAAGCTCCCGGAATCTATCATACGCGGCGGCGTCCGCATTGAGAAGTGGGACAATGAGCTTGCCCACAGGAATCCACAGGGAACCTCCATGCTGGAGGGCGCGAAAATCCAGATTATTTCTGATAATAATAATTCGGTTATGGTAAATGGAAAAAGCTACAAAAAGGGGGAAGTTGTTAAAATTCTTACCACGGATAAGACGGGTGTGGCATCCACGGCGGCCAATGAACTGCCTTACGGGGATTATATTGCAAAGGAACAGACGCCGCCTGCCGGATACAACCTGTCCGGGGTAATAGAACGTACATTTTCTATCCGAGAGAATGAGAAGACTGTAAACTTAAATACAGCGGACACAGCGCTCCGTGACAATGTGATCCGCGGCGGCGTACGCGTGGAGAAACGGGATAATGAAACCGGAAAGCGCGAGGCGCAGGGAAGCGCCACGCTGGAGGGTGCGGAATTTACCATTACAACGCTAAGTGACAATCCCGTTATGGTAAATGGAAAAGTCTATCAGAAGGGTGAGGTTGTAAGAACACTGGTAACGGACGGCACAGGTACAGCATCTACGGCCGCCGATGAATTGCCCCGGGGCAGGTATCGCCTGAAAGAGATAAAAGCTCCCGGAGGCTATAACCTGTCGGGAGTGCTGGAGCGGGAGTTTACGATCACGGAAGATGGGAAGATCGTGCTGATGACTACTGCGTCAACAGCGATCCGCAATGATGTGATCCGCGGAGATCTCCAGATCGTGAAGTTTGCAGAGGACACAGACCCGGAAGAGGACCAGAAGACACCCCTGAAAGGGATCGTCTTTACCCTGACGTCAAAGACAACGGGAGAAAAGTTCCAGATCACAACGGATAAAAACGGCTATGCGAACACACAGCAGCTTGGAATTTCAGACCGTGGAAATCTTGTGTATGACACGTACATCGTGCATGAGAGCAATACGCCGGAAGGCTTAAAACCCATAAAGGATTTTGAAATCACGATTTCACAGGAAGGACAGACGCTATACTACATCCTTGAGGACAAGCAGATCTTATCTCCCGTGCAGTTATATAAATCGGATGCAACGACCAGCCAGTTGATCCCAATGGAGGGGACAGAGTTCCAGCTTCTTGATAGGAATAAAGAGCCTGTTACCATGACCACACATTATCCGTCCACAGAGGTACACCATACGTTCAAGACAGATGAGTCAGGAACATTTACTCTGCCGGAGAAGCTATCCGCCGGAACGTATTACTGGCGTGAGGTCAGCGCGCCGAAAGGATACTTGCGCGGCAAAGACCTGAAATTTGAAATCAGGGAAGGCCACGACTGGTCAGAACCGTTTATCGTGGAGTATGCGGATCACCCGGCCATGGGACGGATCGAGATCGTCAAGGTTGACGCTGAGAGCGGAGATGTATTGGCCGCAACCGAATTTTCCATTGCCGCCGCTGAGGATATCGTCACGCCGGATGGGACGGTGCGCGCGGTAAAAGGAGAAGTTGTTGATACAATCACAACGGATGCTTTCGGACGTGCCCGGTCAAAGGATTTATACCTTGGGAAGTACACTGTTGTGGAAACAAAGCAGCCGTCAGGATATGTGCGGCCCGATCAGAGCTGGGAAGTTAATCTGACCTATCAGGATCAGGATACAGCAATCGTGACGGAGACACTCCGGGCAGAGAATACGCCGACAGTTATCATCATCGATAAAAAAGAAACAGGCTCCGATAAGCGTCTGCCGGGCGTTGCGTTCAGGATATGGAACAAGGCAATGGCAGAGGATGATATCGACCCGGGATTCGCGGCAGGAGAAACCTATATAACTGACGGGAACGGCCAGATCCGTTTGGAACGGTTAGAACCGGGAGATTACTGTGTTGTTGAGGTAGAGACGGTTCCCGGGTATTCGTTTGACCCGGAGAAAGTGTATGGGTTCACAGTTACAGAAGATGGACGGATAGACGGATCAGGGGAGTATATACTGACCATAGAGAACGACAGGACAGAAATTGCGGAAACGAATGCCGTTAGCAGGGATACCGGGGCACAGGAAACAGTCTCAAAAGAAAAAACAGTGATTGTGGATACCGTCAGCCTTGTGAATCTCCGGCCAGGAGACACCTATACGATCAAGGGTGTGCTGATGGATACACTGACCGGGGATCCGGTGAGGACGCCAGCGGACTCTTCTACAGCGGAGTCTCCAACGGGGGATGAAATTACGGCGGAACAAACATTTACCGCAGAAGAAAGTAGAATGGATGTTGAAGTGTCCTTTGCTTTTGATGCCTCTGACTTTGCCGGGCGTACAATCACGGTCTTTGAACGGTTATATCAGCAGGATGAAAAGATTTCTGATCATGCGGATCTTAAAAATGAAAAACAGCAGATCGCGTTCCCGGAGCATAAGCTCGAGACGACAGCGACGGATCAGGATACTGGCGGCCATGAAGCGGAAGCGAAGGAGCAGACGACCATTGTTGATGCGGTGTCGTACTCAGGATTAATTGTGGGTCAGGAATATACGCTGAAAGGAATCCTGATGCTCAAAGACACCGAGAAACCCCTTGAGGTTCATGGACAGCAGATCACCGCAGAGAAGAGCTTTAAACCGGAAGAGCCGGAAGGCACTGTGGAACTGGAATTTACTTTTGATTCCTCAGCTTTGGAAGGAAGTGAAGTGGTCGTGTTTGAACACCTGTATGTACAGGGTACAGAGGTGGCAGCGCATACGGATATCAAGGATAAAGGCCAGACTGTAAAGTTTCAGGGTGAAAATCCTGTGGCAGTTAAGACAGGAGATGGTCCGGGAACCGGGTATCTGATTCTTGGAGCTGCCATGCTGATTTCCCCGGCGGCTTTCATTGCAGCAGTTTTGCGGAGAAGGAAGAAGAGATCAGGATACAGATTCATCAGAGGCAGCGTCATTTAAAGACGGATATGCGCTTGGCATAATAATCGAAAGGAACCGAAGTCGGAACAAGGATGCCGGAACAAGGGCGAATTTCAGGGCGGAAAAGTACTTTACTTTTGCTCTATTCTGTGCTAGGATAATTAAGGCTGTTCAAGGAAACTGTAAGTTTTCCTTGAATACAGCCGGAATGCGTCTGTAGCTCAGTGGATAGAGCAATGCCCTCCGGAGGCATGTGCGACGGTTCGACTCCGTTCAGACGCTGCGAACCTTTCCCGGGAAGTGCTGTGAACCCAGTGTTTACAATGCTTTCCGGGGATTTTCTTTTTTGAAAAGGGGCAGCAGTTAACTTTTTTGTGTACATTATAGTGTAAAATAAATCAGAGGGCGCGTCACGCGTCCTCTGATTATCAGATAAGATTGATTTTCTTTTTTATGATATAGTGTGTGGCGATGTATTCTCCAAGTGTTACAATCGCTGAGAACAGGAAGGTAGGAATCATTATGTGAGCCATCTGTTCTGCAAAGTTGCCCGAAAATCTCATATAATAATCGAAAGAGCCTGACAGCAGCATCAGCAGAAATACACCGATCTGCAGCACAAAGCTTAAGATAAAGTAGGCGGCCACAGCGCACAGCACCCGGTGGTTGGAAAACAACTGCCCCACAGCAATGCAGAAATAGGTGGATATCACGGAAGTAATACATGAAATCAGGCAGAATAAAAACGCATAAAGGAAAAAAGTGCTGATCGGCATACCGAGGGACTCCGTCGCGTCTGCGGCGATCAGGCTGTATGCTTCCGTGACGTTTCTCCCTGATAAAAGAAGAAACATACCGAGCGCGATAATGACCGTATCTGTCCACATGAGGATACATCCGGATATGATCTTCGCCCAGAGATGCCGGATACCTGAGACGGGCAGCGTCCAGCTTAAATAGCCTTCTCCTGAAAAGAGATTCCTGTAGAAACGGAATGTGATCATCAGCCATGAGCATATATTGACTGCCACAATGAGGATAGTGACAAGACATATAAGGATCACGATCGGTGCGAAAAGCGCTTTGGACGGAGCGTTTATAAAGTCCATCTGATTTATAAAGAAGACCCGGCCGAACCCGCAGGCGAGCAGAAACACCAGATGGAACATCAGGAAGACCTTCATCGATGCTTTTAAGTCGTATTTGATAAGTTTTCCTAGCATTTGAACACCTCCCTGAACATGACATCCACTGATTTTCCGTACTCTGTCCTGATCTCATCTACGGATGCGTTCAGCGTCAGGTGTCCATTCTTCAAGAAAAGGACGCGATCCAGAATATTCTCGATATCCGAGATCAGGTGAGTGGAAATGAGCAGCGTAGCGTTTTCGTTGTAATTGGCAAGCATCGTTTGAAGGATATAATCCCGGGCCGCAGGGTCTACCCCTCCGATCGGCTCATCCAGTATATAGAGATCCGCGTCCCTGCTCATGACAAGGACGAGCTGCACCTTCTCCTTTGTTCCCTTAGAAAGCGACTGAAGGCGGGAACGCCTGTCAATTTCTAATGAATCCAGCATGGCGGAGGCGCGTTCTGTGTTGAAGTTATCATAGAAATCCTGATAATAGGACAGGATCTCGCTGACACGCATATGCTTGTCCAGAAAATCCTGATCCGGCAGGTAGGATACGATTCTTTTTGTGTCAGGGCAGGGCGCGAGGCCGTTCACCATGACGTGTCCGTCTGTGGGAATGAGCAGTCCGTTGATCAGTTTGATCAGGGTAGTCTTTCCACTCCCGTTGGGCCCCAAGAGGCCGACGATCTGTCCGCGTTCAAGAGACAGGTTCAGGTCAGAAAGGGCAAAAAAACTGCCGTATTTTTTAGTGAGCCGTTGACATTCAAGTATTGGTCTCATTGTTTTCCCCCTTTTAAGGTTTTCTCAAGCATCTCCATTGTCTCACTGTCCCAAAATCCAAGATTTTCCATCTGTGCAAGAAACTGGCGTACACATTCTCCCGCTATGTCATCCTTCATTTTTTTAATGAGGAGATGGTCGTCGGTGATGAAGCGTCCGCTTGTCCTGTGGGAAAATACAAGACCGCTGCGCTCTAGTTCGGAGAGCGCTTTCTGCATCGTGTTCGGATTGACTGCCGCATCCATGGCCAGATCGCGGACAGAAGGGAGTTTGTCTCCCGGTTTATAGACGCCGGAGATGATGTCGTGTTGTATCCGTTCCATCAACTGCAAGTAGATGGGACGTTCATTATCCAGATTCCATGGCATTCGATCATCTCACTTTCTGTTTTCGAAGGACCGCCTCCGGCGGTCCTTGCAGGGCAGGGGGATATCCCCCTGCCCTGCAACTGTATTATATATATAATACAATAATATATTGTCTAAAGAGTATTGTCAAGAGTGCCCCCGGATTTTATGCGTTACTTCCCTTCATTGTCCGCGATGACGCGCTCTTTGAGATCCGGTTCGAAAACGCCTTTTCTAAGCATAGCGATCTCGTATTTGTACGGGGCGTAAGATTTTTTCGGCGCTGTGGGAGAAGGGATGTAGGGGGTCTCCAGTATCTTGGGGACATCCTCAAAATCCGGGTGATGCACAATAGTATTCAGGGCGTCGAACCCGATCTGTCCGAACCCGATATTCTCGTGCCGGTCTTTGGCCGCTCCGGGCACGTTTTTGCTGTCGTTGATATGAAATACCGCGATCTGGCTCTTGCCGATGATACGGTCAAAGTCCTCCATCACTTTGTCAAAGCTGTGGATGATATCATACCCGCTGTCGCTCGTGTGGCATGTATCAAAGCATACCCGCAGCTTGTCATTGTGGGCGACTCCGTCGTAAATTCGCGCCAGTTCCTCAAAGGAACGGCCTATCTCCGAGCCTTTTCCCGCCATTGTCTCAAGGGCGATGTGACAGTCCGTATCAGAGCTTAGCACCTCGTTAAGTCCCTTGATGATCTGGGCGGTTCCAGTCTCAGTGCCCTCGCCTACATGCGCTCCCGGATGGAGGATCAGGGTGTGGCTTTTGCAGCTTACAGTGCGCTCAATCTCTTTTGCGAGAAATTCCACGGCAAGGGAAAAGGTCTCGGGCTTGACCGCGTTCCCAAGATTGATGATGTAGGGCGCGTGGACGATGATATCACGGATTCCGTGCTCCTTCATGTAATCCCACGCCGGGCCGATATTTAATTCGCTGATCTCCTTGCGGCGGGTATTCTGGGGCGCTCCGGTGTAAAACATAAATGTATCCGCGCCGTAGGATACGGCTTCTTTAGCGGAGCCGAGCAGCATCTCCCTGCCGCTCATTCCGACATGTGAACCTAGTATCATAGTAAAAACTCCTTGTATCATGAAAATTTTCTTTGCGAAGATGAATCATTATAATTTTTCTTTGCCGGATGGTCTACTGCGGTTCTCCCACGAAGACGATCACAGACCGTTCTCCGAGCAGAAGCTGTTTCCCTGCGGTGGGCATTCGCTTTTTCTCGAAGGTCTGACGGACAGGATCGCCTGTATTCACCGCGATCTTCCACACGTAATCCTCCGGCAGGTCAGGAAGAGTCAGCTCGGCGGGATGCCAGTGGGAATTGACTGCCACATACACCAGATCTTCCCTTTCTTCCGTATCGTCATAGCCAGAGAAAAGGACACAGGCGATATGCTCATTTCCGGGGGCGTCAGGCTCCCATGGTATGAGTCCGTGGAGACTCATAGAGGGAAATCCGATATAGCTAGGTTCCAGATCCTTGCGTATGGCAGGATGCTCTCCCCGGAAGGCGATCATGTACTGAAAGAAACGGAAGAGACTGCGGTTCTTCTTAAGGAGGGACCAGTTCAGCCATGAGATCTCATTGTCCTGACAGTAAGGATTATTGTTGCCGTAGCGGGTGTCTGCAAATTCATCCCCCGAGAGGAACATGGGCGTCCCCCGGCTGCACATGAGCACAGCGCAGGCGTTCTGCATCATTTTCATGCGCAGGGCGAGCACGTGTCTGTCGTCGGTGTCTCCCTCCACGCCGCAGTTCCAACTGTTGTTGTCGTCGTAACCGTCTGTGTTGTCCCAGCCGTTTGCCTCGTTGTGCTTCTGGTTGTAGCTGTACAGGTCATATAGTGTGAAGCCGTCATGACAGGTCAGGAAATTGACAGAGGCGTTGCCGCCCCGGTATACGGGATCATACAGATCGGGTGAGCCGCTTATACGCTGTGCCGCCAGACGTGCCATGCCTGAATCGCCCTTTAAAAAGCAGCGCATATCGTCGCGGTAGCGCCCGTTCCATTCGGCCCAGCGCTTCCATGAGGGGAAGGAGCCGACCTGATAAAGGCCGCCCGCGTCCCATGCCTCTGCGATGAGCTTGACATTTCCCAGAATGGAGTCGAAAGCAAGGCTGCGCAGAAGGGGCGGCTGGTTCATAGGCGTACCGTCCTCGTTGCGCCCGAGGATGGAAGCAAGGTCAAAACGAAAGCCGTCCACGCGGTACTCGATAACCCAGTAGCGCAGGCAGTCCAGTATCATCTCCTGCACGACGGGGTGGTTGCAGTTCAAGGTGTTGCCGCAGCCGCTGAAGTTGTAATACCCGCCGTCCGGTGTGATCATGTAGTAAATATTATTGTCAAAGCCTTTAAAAGAAAAGCATGGCCCTAACTCGTTCCCTTCTGCGGTGTGGTTAAAGACCACATCTAAGATCACTTCGATCCCGTTTTCATGAAGCGCCTTGATCATATTTTTAAGCTCCAGTCCTTCGCGGTTATACTCAAGAGAGGAGCAGTAGCTCGTATTGGGTGCGAAGAAGCTGACCGGGTTGTATCCCCAGTAGTCCAGAAGTTCGTTTTCATCGATCAGGCGGACATCGCGCATCTCGTCAAACTCAAAGATCGGCATCAGTTCCACCGCGTTTACGCCGAGCTCTTTCAGATATGGGATCTTTTCCTTTAAGCCGTGAAAAGTGCCGGGTTGTTCTACCTCTGAGGAGTCATCCTTTGTGAAGCCGCGCACATGAAGCTCATAGATGACCAGATCTTCCATGGGAATCGGAGCTTTGCGCTGAGTGCCCCAGTCGAAGTTCGAACGGACGACGCGGGCCCGGTATCCGTGGCGCGTATTGTTCTTGTGTCCCCACCGGCTCTGTCCGGTGACGGCACGGGCGTAAGGGTCTAAAAGGATCTTTGTCTTATCGAAACGTAATCCCCGCTTTTCGTCATAGGGGCCGTCCACCCGGTAAGCATACTCGAATTCCTCGATGTCAAGTCCGAATACGATCATAGAGTAACAGAAGCCGATCCGGTAATTGTCGGGAAATTTCAGGACTGCGTAAGGCTCTTCTGCCTCCCGGTGGAAAAGGAGGAGTTCGCAGGAGGTCGCCCCGTGGGACTGAATGGCAAAATTCACTCCGCCGGGAATGACCGTAGCTCCGAACTGCCGGAAGAAGCCGGGCCGTACCCGGAATCCGGCGATTGTATCAATGGGCTGCAGTTCCTGAGCGGAAATGCGCACAAGATTCGGTGAAATCATAGTCATAGATAATCTCCTTATATATATTTGCAGGACATTGTTGATTATATCTGAGACAGATGCGCCCTTATCTCTGCTGAAGATAGAATACGGCCACCTGTGTGCGGTCTCTTAATTCCAGTTTATCAAGAATGCTGCTTAAGTAATTTCTTACAGTGCCCTCGCTTAAGAAAAGGCGCGAGGCGATCTCCTTATTGCTGAGGCCTTCTGCGATAAGCCGGATGATATCCAGCTCTCTCTCGCTGATGTCGTGCGCCGCGTAATCAAAAGAAGGAGCCTTCTGGAGCAGGTCGGGAAGCTTGGAGATGATCTCGCTGCCGAACACATTCTGCCCGGAGTATACAGCACGTATGGCTGGGGCGATGTTCTGGTAATCCTGCTTGAGCAGATATCCCTTCGCGCCTGTCCGCAGCGCTTTAATGATATATTCGTCGTCTGAGAAGGTGGTGAGCAGCAGGATCTTTGCCTCCGGAAACTCTTTTAATATCTGTTCTGCGGCTTCTAAGCCGCTCATCTCCTTCATGCGGATATCCATGAGCAGTACGTCAGGCAGATGCTCCCGGTAGAGCATAAGAGCAGCGCTTCCGTCCTCCGCCGTGGCGGCGATCTCAAAGTCAGGCTGTGACTCAAGGATCATCTTCAGGGCGCCAACCACAAGGCAGTCGTCGTCAATCAATATCAGTTTCATGCAGTCTTCTCCTTTGGAACAGTGATAAATATTTTAAATCCCCTGTCGGACGAGATCTGGATATTCCCGTTCAGCGCAAGGATGCGTTCTTTCATATTCGATAACCCGATGCCTGCATCTTCCGCCTTTGTCCGGTTCCCGTTATCCTCGATGCAGAGCTGATAGAGGGCGGGATGCTCTCTGAGAGTGACAGAGGCGCGGGTCGCGTTGCTGTGCCGGATGATGTTGGAGAGCGCCTCCTGAGTGATGCTGATAAAGCTGTATTTCACATCACGGGGAACCGCACGGCTTACATCGCACTGGCAGGTGACGGGGCAGAAGGTAAAATCCTTAAGTAGTCCCTGTATGGCTTCCTCAAGGTTTACCGCCTCGTCGTGGAGGTCATGGACGCTCCTGCGGATGTTATCCATCGCGGAGTTCAGTGTAAGCTCCAGCGAATCAAGGGGTTGGGAGATCGTCTCCTCTTTGCTGACAGCCTTTAAGGCGCCCATGAGGAGAATGGAACGGGAGAGCAGATGTCCCACATTGTCGTGGATCTCTCTGGCGATCCGGTTTCTCTCTTTCAGGGTAGCGGTATAGATCTCATAATCCTGCTTTTCCAGAAGAGCGCGGTTTTTCTCTGTCAGGAGAAGATCACGCTCCTTGCTGTCGTCCCGTATCCTTTTAAGCTCCTGCCCCAGCTCCTCACACTCTGCCGTTCGCCGCTCGAGGATACAGGCGAGAAAAAATACACAGATTTGCGACCATGCAATCACCGGGGGCAGTTCCATGCGAAACCCAAGCATCCATGCAAGTGCCGCCGCAGGAATAAGGGCGGCATATAAATTTCTGTGCAGAAGGATGTATCCTGCCGTGGGATAAAAGTATAAAAAATCAGGGCATATAAGGGCGGCAGCCAGAAAACAGAGGCATGCCGCGAGGATAACCCGCCTTTTTGTGAGGAAAAGATCCATACAGCAGAGACATACAGTGCATAAAAACGCGGTTACATACGCCATGTCAGGCACAACAAAAAAGAGGGGCAGCAGACAGAAGAGCAGTACTGCCGTCAGGTTTAGCAGATGTTTCATAATAGTATGCGGGCAGCAGCCGTCTCCTTTCTGCAGCGCCGCTCTGTCAGAGAGTGATTCCCTCTCTATACCGGCGATGCGTTATGTTAATACAGATATAGTATAATGCAAAAGAAAGAAAAGGGCAAAGGAAACATAAATTTGAAATGGCTGAACTGATGTGACATTTGTCATGCGGAAGAAGTGACACCGGACACTACAGGGATGCGCCAAGGGAGAGTATACTTTTGGTAAGATGAGAAGGACAGCGGGATGTCACACACATTTTATGGAGGGATCAGGATGATACAGATAGAAAATCTTGTGAAACGTTATGGAGAGCTGGTGGCGCTTGACCATCTGAACTTAAAGGTGAAGGAGGGGGAGATCTTTGGACTTCTCGGGCCGAACGGCAGTGGAAAGACGACGGCAATCAACTGTATGCTGGCGCTGCTTAAGTTCGACAAAGGGAGCATCCGCATCTTTGGGGAGGAGATGGCGCCGGATAACTACCGGGTGAAAGGGCAGATCGGAGTCGTCATGCAGGACGTGGCGGTGTTTGAAGAATTGAGTGTATACGACAATATTGACTGCTTCTGCGGTATGTATGTGAAGGATAAGGAAAAACGCAGGCAATATGTGGAGGAGGCGATCTCATTCGCCGGACTTGAGGATTACCGGAAGGCTCTTCCGAAAAAACTCTCAGGCGGACTCTTGCGCAGACTGAACATCGCCTGCGGCATCGCCCACAAGCCGAGGCTGATTATACTGGATGAGCCTACCGTGGCGGTGGACCCTCAGAGCAGGAACAGGATCTTAGAGGGCATCTGCGAACTGAACAGACAGGGATCTACGATTGTATATACGTCACACTACATGGAGGAAGTAGAGCAGGTCTGTACGCGGATCGCCATTATGGATCACGGCCGGGTGATCGCCTCCGGGACAAAGGAAGAGCTAAAGGGCATGATCAAGACAGGGGAGACGGTCACCGTGGAAGCTGTGGCGCTTGACGGGGAAATGCTTGCAGACATCCGGGCAATTCCCCACGTGTTCGACGCGGACTATACCGATCAGGTGCTGACCGTGCGCTGTACGGGCGCGAAGCACAATCTGATCCGTATACTGACGTACCTTCAGGAGCGGGATATTCCCTTTGGGCGGGTATTCTCGGAGCTGCCTACGTTAAACGATGTATTCCTTGAGATCACGGGAAAACAACTTCGGGACTAAAGTAGAGAAGGGAGGAACACTGTATGAGGCATCTGCTGAAATATACATTTTTATCCAGAGTGAAAAGATTTGAAATTGTTTTCTGGCCGTTTCTCTTCCCCCTTGCCCTGACTACTCTGATGTATTTTGGGATCGGGAAGATGGAAGAGACGGATTTTGAGACAATTCCCGTGGCTGTCGTGTCTGAGGAGGCCGGGACCTTTTCCGTTTATCTAAAGGAAATGGAAAGTGCAGGGAATATGATCCGCGTCGAGGAGATGACAGAGGATGAAGCGTTAAAAGCGCTGGAGAATAAAAAAGTGGAAGGGATCTATTTCGCGGGGGAAGAGACCACTCTGACCGTGAGCAGGAACGGACTTGCCCAGAGTATCTTGCAGATGATACTGGAAAGCTACGAGGAAGGCAGACAGACCATGGAGGACGTGGCGCGCCTCCGCCCGGAGGGAATGCAGGCGGCAGCCGCTAAAATGTCAGACTTCCGGGGAGCGGTAGAACAGGTGTCATTAGGAGGGAGGACGACGAATACCACGGCGCAGTTCTTTTACGCCCTGATCGGGATGGCATGTCTGTACGGCTGCTTCATCGGGTTTGGTTCCGCCATGGAGCTTCAGGCGAACCTGACGGCTCTCGCCGCGAGAAGGTGCGCGGCTCCGGTACACCGGATGAAGCTGATACTGTCAGCTCTTATCGTGGATTTCACACTGCATTTTGTGAACATGGTTGTCCTGCTTTGTTATATGAGATACATCTTGGAACTGCAGTTTACAGGCTCTTTTATTGAGATGCTCCCTGTCCTTTTCATGGGAAGTGTGTTTGGGGTGACCATGGGACTGTTTGTCAGCAGTATCGGACAGATGGGAGAGGGTGTTAAGGTCGGAATCCTGATCGGAGTGTCCATGGTATTAAGCTTTCTCGCGGGAATGATGAACGCCAATATTAAAAACGCGGTCGACAAGGCGGCTCCTCTCGTAAACCGCATCAATCCGGCGGCACTGATCTCAGACGCTCTGTACTGCGTCAATGTGTACGATGCTCCGGCAAGGTATGCCCGGGATCTCGGTATATTGGCCGTGATGTGCGCGCTCATGGTGACGGGCGCATTTCTTATGGTAAGGAGGGAACGATATGGCAGTATATAAGGTATATATGAAGATCGCGAAAAAGAATCTCTGGCTGATCGTGATGTATCTTTGCATTTTCTTCTCTGTGACGGTCATGTTCCAGTCCGTTGCGCAGAAGGATACAGAACAGGGTTACGTTACAGAGGGCACGACTGTCGGCATCGTGGATGAAGACGGGGGCCTTATGGCGCAGAGCCTGATCGGCCATCTCGGGAACACCAATGATATTGTCATGCTAAGCGGTGATAAAGAGACGCTTCAGGAGGAACTGTTTTACCGGAATGTAGATTACATCCTGCGGATTCCCGAGGATTTTACTGAAAGCTGTATCCTTGGGGACGGGACTCTGAAAGTGACCACAGTGCCCGGAACTTACGCCGGGAGCTATGTGGACCAGCAGATCACGAACTTTGTGAACTTTGCCGGTGTGTACGCGGCGGCGGGATTTTCGGAGGAGGAGACTGCTGAGGCAATGGCAGAGAGAGCGCAGGCAGAGGTAACGCTTGAGGACTTTTCGGGAAACGCGGGGAGTCTGCCAGCATATTCCTATTATTACCGGTATCTTCCGTATCTTATCATCAGTGTGCTTTGTTATATATTGGGATATGTCCTTTTGGGGATGCGAAGGGGCAGCCTTCCGAAAAGACTGCGGGCGTCGGCGGTCTCCGCGAGACGGCAGAATCTGGAAGGACTTGCCGCGTCAGGGGTGCTCTCAGCAGGACTTTGGGTGATATTCACGGGCGCGGCCATCGTTATGTATGGCCGGGACATGTTCGCGGACGGAAAGGCAGGGTTTTATATGATTAATTCCGTCGCCATGATGGTGGTGGCTCTGGCGCTTGCCTATCTGATCGGCTCTCTCGTAAAAAGCTCCAGTGTCTTAAGTGGTGTGGTCAATATCGCTGGTCTGGGAATGTGCTTTGTCTGCGGCGTGTTCGTGGATATGGAACTGCTGAACGGCGGAGTGAAAAAGGCGGCTCAATTCCTGCCTGTGTACTGGTATGAGACGGTAAATGAACTCTTGGGAGACTACGGTACAATCGCGGGAAATGTGAGAGCGGAGGTGCTCAAAGGGATCGGCATACAGCTCGTATTCGCGGCGGCATTCGTGTGCGTGACACTGGCGCTGACAAGAGAAAAAAGCGATTAAGAAAATATATCTTTCTAAACTAGATAACATGCGTTTCCGAGGGTGTATCCTGACGCAAAACCGTTCCGCTTTACTTCAAAGATTTGGGCGGATATAACAATATCGGATGATGTTCGACCAATGGGTCTCCATCATCCGATATTTAACATCCGGCTCAAATGCTTTTCAGAACGCTCTCACTTAAAGTTTTGCGTCCGGATACACCCTCGGAAACTAATTTATCCACGTCAGAAATATTAATTTTCAATCCACGGTAAAGTTTCCCCATCGGAAATACGTTCCGCACTTGGAACATGATGCAAAATATATCTTTGTTATGCAGGTAAATAATCGGATATAATGGAAACTTCTTCTTCCGGAAAATGAGATATCCGCAGAACTATGCTGCGTGAGCGGTGAGTAGAGCGAAGCGGCCCCGAAGCCGCGATGCAGTCATAGTTCTGCGGATATCGTACATTTTGAAAACGAAAGTTTACAGTATTCCGTATGTTATCTGCATAAGAAAGAGATTTAGTTCTTTGTAAACTGAGGGAGATATTCTTTATGTGCCTCGATCAGTTCGTCGACCACGATGTTTGCCAGTTCATCGCTGGGGCAGAGTGGGTTTAGGTTCAGTGCGGCTACAGCGAGATCGCGGTCTCCTGTCACGGCGGCTTCGATGGTTATCCGCTCAAAGGATTTCATAAGCTGGATGTATCCGCCGATCGGAAGCTTAAGCTCCCCTGTCGCGAGAGGCCGGGGGCCGTCGGCCGTGATGCGGCAGGCAACTTCTACGGCGCTGTCAGCGGGGAGGTCAGAGATTGCCCCGTTGTTTCTTACGTCCACGTACTGGATGTCGCCCGTATTGTTATAGATAGACTGAATCAGGTTGCATGCCGCGTCAGAATACTTTGCCCCGCCGCGCATCGCGAGCTGCTCCGGCTTCTCCGCCAGCTCTTCGCGGCTGTACAGCTCGAACAGTTCTTCCTCAGTCTTGCTCACAACCTCGCCGCGGACAGTTCCTGTCTTGAACTGCTCGAGCTCTTCTTCAAGCTGCTCCTTTGTGAAGAAATAGTAGTTGTGATACGGGCAGGGGATAGCCCGCAGCCCTTTGATAAAGGTAGGGGAATACGGAAGGGATACGAAATTCTTCATCTGGATCGTATCCTCCGGCTTTAAGTTCGCGTATCTGTCGAGAAGCTCATCAAATCTCGATTCCCCGTTTACAAATACATCTGTGGCGAAGATAAAGTGGTTGACGCCCTGTATCTCCATCGTCACTTCCTTCTCCTGTGCTCCGAGCATCTTGGCGAAGCCGGCCACCATATTCACGGGCACATTGCACAGTCCGATGGCCTTTTTGAAATCTGTGTGGCGGAGGATTGCCTCCGTGACCATGCCCGCCGGATTGGTGAAATTGATCAGCCATGCGTCCGGGCAAAGCTCCTGAATATCTTTTACGATGTCAAGGATCACGGGGATCGTTCGGAACGCCTTGAACATGCCTCCGGCGCCGTTCGTCTCCTGTCCGATCATACCGTGGCTTAAGGGGATGCGCTCGTCAAGTACGCGCGCGGGCAGGCGTCCGATCCTCATCTGCGTGGTGACAAAGTCCGCGCCGGGCAGGGCTTCCCGCCTGTCATAGCTGAGCATGATCTTCATGGGCACACCTGCTTTTTCTGCCATACGCTTTGCCAGAGCACCGACCGTCTCCAGCTTCTCACGCCCGGCTTCTATATCTACAAGCCAGAGTTCACGTACCGGGAGAGTGTCATATCTTTTAATAAATCCTTCCACCAGTTCGGGAGTGTAGCTGCTCCCGCCGCCGATGGTGACGATCTTAACGGAATCTTTTTTTAGCATAAAATCCGCCTCCTAATTGCATGATTAGTGAAAATAAATGGTTATATATTCGAGAGTGGTATACCGAAAAAGCGATTTAATCGCTAACGGTCTATACCATCATAGCGCTTAGGTAAAAGCATGTCTATATGATTTGGTAAAGTTTCTGTAATACATGAAAATGCACAAAAATTTTAAAATTTAACAACGGGTTTTATGGGAAAATCAATGCGCGAGTATACAAAATCAACATTTTTTTATGAATACTGCAAAATTCATTGCAAAAGAATTTTAGTATGGTATGATAGATTGCAGAGAGTGGTATATACCATAAAACGATAGAAAAGGAGGACACAGGTATGGTAAGGATTTTACTCGTATGCTCGGCAGGAATGTCCACTAGTTTCATGGTGAACAAGATGAAGGACTCTGCAAAAGAAAAAGGGATCGAGGCAGATATCTGGGCTGTCGCGGAGGCTGAGGCGGCTGAGAATATTGGGAAGGCCGACATCGTGATGCTCGGGCCGCAGGTTCGTTTCCTTGAGAGCAAGATGAAAGGACTTGCAGGAGACAAGCCTGTCACGGTAATCGACATGATGGCCTACGGTTCGATGAACGGGGCAAAAGTTCTTGAGCAGGCGCTCAAGCTTCTTGGACTAGAATAACATTTACAAAAGCAAAAAACTGAATACTGAATGTGCGGTCTTTTTATGGACAGCCGGAAAAGCTTACACTAGTTAGAAAAAGGAAAGGGTAATTTAGGGTAATTTTATGAATGCTTTTATGAATTGGATGGAAATGCACTTCATGCCAGTTGCCGCTAAGGTAGGAAACCAGCGCCATCTGATTGCGATTCGTGATGGCTTCATCGCGATCATGCCTGTTACTATGGTGGGCAGTATCGCAGTATTGCTGAATGTATTTTTCAGAGACCTGCCGAATGAGTGGTTCGGTGAAGGCAATAGCTTTGTATCCGCAATGGAGCCGCTGATCAACATAAACGGGAATGTTTATTTTGGCTCGATCACAGTGCTTGGTATCGCATTTACGATATCCCTCGGATATCATTTGGCGAAATCATATGACGTCAACCCGATCGCCGGTGCGGTTATTGCTTTCTCAGCAGTCGTTACATGTATGAACCAGAGCGCCGTATTTGACTACATACTGCCGGGGGTTGCGGAGAGTTCTGTCGGCGCCCTTAAGGATGCCGGACTCAATGTAGTGGCAAACACATCCGACGGTGCTGCAAATGTGGTGCTTCAGGGTGTGAGCGAATGGGGATACATGGGGCAGGCATTTACCGGGTCGAGCGGACTGTTCACCTGTCTGATCGTGGGTCTTCTCTCTACAATGATCTATGTAAAGCTCATGCAGAAGAAGGTTACGATCAAGCTTCCGGATTCTGTGCCGCCTGCGGTCAGCAACGCTTTCGCGGCCATCATTCCGGGTATCATTGCAATCTATACGTTCGGTATTGTCACACAGATTTCTGTCATGACGACAGGCTTATATCCGAACGACCTGATCATCGAGTGGATTCAGAAACCGCTGCTTGGACTTTCACAGGGTATTTTCAGTGTCATCCTCGTGATGTTCCTGATCCAGCTCTTCTGGTTTTTCGGTCTGCACGGGGACAACATTCTCGCGCCGATCACAGAGGGCGTGTACACACCTGCTCTTCTGGCCAACCTTGAAGTGTGGAACAATACACATTCCGTAGAGCAGATGGAGTACATCTGGACCCGCGGTTCTATCAACGCCTATGCTATGGCAGGAGGGTCAGGTATGACGCTTGCGCTTCTGATCGCGATCTTTATCTTCTCGAAGAGAGAGGATCAGAGAGCCATCGCAAAGCTGGCGGCTCCGATGGGGATTTTTGAAATTAATGAGCCGGTTATCTTCGGTGTGCCGATAGTGCTTAATCCTGTCTATCTGATCCCGTGGCTGTTGTCAGCGCCGATCTGTTCGGTGATCGCGTACTTATTTACGGCAGCAGGGATCATACCTCCGGTATTCATTCAAGTGCCGTGGGTAATGCCGGTGGGCTTTTACGCATTCTTCGCAACAGGAGGCAATTTCCTTGCCGCACTGGTTTCGCTTCTATGTCTGGCGGTGTCAGTCGTGATCTGGACGCCGTTTGTCATGCTGGCAAACCGGGATAAAAAAGAGCCGCAGTAAGGCTTTGCGCAAAAGGCAGGGGTATCCCTGCCTTTTGATGGTGGAAACAAAAGACAGAGTTGTAAATTATGGAGGTATATAATGATGGAAGGAATGGAAATGACATGCTTTGAGATTATCTCAAACGTAGGAATGGCAAGAGGAAGCTATATTGAAGCGATTGATCTCGCTACAGAAGGCAGGTTTGAAGAGGCGGAGGCGAAGATTGAGGAAGGCAACACCTTCTTCGCCAAGGGACACGACGCTCATACAGATCTTGTACAGAAGGAAGCCGCGGGAGAGAGGACAGAGATTATCCTGATACTTGTACATGCAGAAGACCAGCTCATGAGCGCTGAGAGCTTTAAGATACTTGCTGAGAAGTTTATTGCAGTAAACAAGAAGATTTATAAGTAAGCAGACAGAGAGATCAGGCAGAGCAGAAAGAGGATGTTATGAAAAGGGCAAATTCATGGACGCTGTTTTTTATGGCCATCGGATTTTTGATCATTATGACAGCGCCGCAGACACCGACACCGGGCCTTATGATTTTTGGTGGAATTCTCATTGTTGTAATGTCCGGGGCGGCAATACTGCGGTCAAAAAAGAGAAAAGATGATCACAAAGAAGATTAAAGGAGGCAGAGGACGCAGGTATGATCACAGTCAAAGAAACGTTAAATGTCAGCGCGGAAGCGTTTTTTTACCAGCTTTTGAAATCAGCGGCGTTTGATATCCGTATGGCAACAGGGAAAGAAGTGAGGGAAAAACAGCTGCACAAAGGATACACTTATACGAAAAAACTGAAGTCAAAAATGGGACGTACAGGAGAGGTCAGGGTAAAGATTACAGAACTAAAAGCCCCGGTGATTTACACGGCAGAGTTTACAAGTGCGTCTGGAAAGAATATAATATCATATGTTATAGAACCATTGGAGGCTGAAAAGATTACTGTCACATACACGGAGGATTATCAGGGAGAAACTTCATCCCAGAATCTGAATTACAGGATCATCAGTGTGTTTTATAAAAGAAGTGCCAGAAAAAAGACTGCCCGTAAGCTTCACAGCATCGAAGAATATATAAGAAAAGGATAACAGACATTTCACAGTATGAGCGTGGAAGGAGGAATCATGATGAAACTTGGAATCTCCGTTTATCCCGGACATTCTGACTGGAAGAGGGACGCAGAGTATATTGAGATGGCTGCGTCTTACGGGTGCAGCCATGTTTTTACATGTCTTTTAAGTGTACAGGGCGGCAGGGACGATATTATAAAGAGCTTCGGAAACAGGATTAATCTAGCACACCGCTGCGGGATGGAGGTCGTGTTAGATACCGCGCCGTCTGTGTTCGGCGCTCTTGGGGCATCGTACGATGATCTGAGCTTTTTTAAAGAACTTGGCGCTGACGGCATACGTCTTGATGAGTGTTTTGACTCCCATAAGGAAGCGATGATGACCTACAATCCACAGGGACTGAATATTGAGATCAACGCGGGATTCGGTGACAGATATGCACAGAATATCATGAGCCACCATCCGAAGAAGGGCAGACTCTCGGCGTGTTTTAACTTTTATCCTCAGCGGTATACAGGAATCGGATATGCGCATTTCGAAAAATGCTGCCATGATATGAGGGCGGCGGGGCTTCCCGTGGCGGTGTTCATCAATTCGCAGCAGCCGGACACATTCGGCCCGTGGCCGGTGAATGACGGGATGTGCACTCTTGAGATGCACAGGGATCTTCCCGCGGATGTGGCTGCCCGCCATATCTGGGCCTCGGGGCTGGCTGACACAGTTATATTTGCCAACTGCTATGCCTCAGAAGAGGAGTTCAGGTGTGTGACGGCCGCTGATCCGGCGGTGCTCTCCTTCCGGGTTGAGGAGGAAGTGCCTTTAAGCGGGACAGAGCGGAAGATTCTGTATGAGGCGGCGCATTTTGTGCGCGGGGATATGAGCGAGTATATGGCGCGGAGTACACAGCCGAGGATAGAGTATGCGTCCGGGAGCATATCGCCCCGGAATACAAGGGACATGGAGCCCGGAGATGTCGTGATACTAAACGATGAATACACGCGTTATAAAGGAGAGCTTCATGTAGTGCTTAAAAAGATGCCCAACGACGGGCGGAAAAATGTGGTCGGGCACATCCCGGAAAATGAGAGGATGCTTCTTACATATTTACAGCCGTGGCGGACATTTGGTTTTATAAAAGACTGAAATCTTTGAAGGAGGTGGGGAGAGCTGGCGACTCCGATTTACCAAGAGATAAAACAACAGTTAATGAAAGAGATAGAAAATAAGCCGATTAATTCACCCATCCCGTCCGAGCGGGAATTGTCCGTTATGTTTCACGCAAGCAGGATGACTGTCAGAAACGCAGTCAATTCTCTTGTGTCAGAGGGCTTCCTTTACCGTAATAAGAATA
>DWYT01000099.1 GCA_019118545.1 Candidatus Mediterraneibacter merdavium
ACTCCGCTTTACAAACAGATCATACAAGATCTGCTCGAACAAATTTTGAGCGGTGAGCTGCGTCCGGGCAACCGTATTCCTTCAGAGCATGAACTTTCCGCCCGTTATCACGTCAGTTCCATTACTTCAAAAAATGCTCTCACGGAGCTGTCTGATAAAGGATATATCACTCGTATCAAAGGAAAAGGTTCTTTCGTAAATACTGAGGAAAACCTAAACCAGATTCCTTCTTTTTATCGAACTCTCCACTCAAGGGTTGTCATGAAAGCAAAGACCATAGGCCTCGTCATGCCCTCTATGAAAACTCTGATCGACCAGCAGCTTTTAAACGCTCTGGAGGCCGAGGTTCAGAAAACAGACTATATTCTCGCCATAACTATTACAAGGGAAGACCAAAAGCTAGAATCCGAGTCCATTCTCAAAATGAAAGAGCGAGGCGTCAGCGGTCTCATCATTTTTCCCACCGAGGCAGAAATTTATAACGAGGATATCTTAAAATTAAATCTGACAGATTTTCCTTTCATTCTTGTGGACCGATATTTAAAAGGGATACGTTCAAGCTGTATATATACAGATAATTATGATATCTCAAAAAAAGCCGTGAAACATCTTATTGACAGTGGCTGCAAAAACACCGCCTTTATCTCGCCCGGCAGCCATAATACTGTCACGTCTGACAGACTGTCCGGATATAAAGATGCTTTTTCAGACAACAATCTTCCCATTCCTGCCGATGGTTTATGCTTCATTGACCTTAATATAGTCGACGCCCAAGAAAAAAAGAAAGTGATACTCCAGTATCTGTATGATCATCCACATATTAACGGATTATTCTGTGTTAATCAGGAAATTACCTCTTATGTCTGTTCCCTCCTGACACAGTATCATCTATGGCAGAAATACAAAATAGCAGCTTTCGACTACCCGGGGGATTACCGCGTTTCCTGTATTGAACAAGATATCCCTCTGATTGCCGAAAACTGCATAAAAGAACTGATCGCCTCAATCCAGTACGGACGGAAAGATCAACATATCATAGTACCCGGCAGGTTTATCCCCGCCTCCCCTGTATCAGCAGACACATAAAGCGGCCTGCACTTTAACATCCTCTGTTTACCGCCATGCTTCTATCTCTGCTGTTGTGACAAGTGCGTCTCTTTGCAGATAGCGAATCGCTTTCAAGGCGTAGTCATGCGCTTCCTGACTCGATCCCGCCACCGCGTCTGTCACCACTCTGATAAAATAATCATGCTGGTGCGCGTCAACCGCTGTGTAATGAATGCAGACATCCGTCAGACCGCCAATCATATACAGAGTATCTACATGAAGACCTTTCAGCAAAATCTCCAGATCTGTCCCGAAAAAAGCGCTGTATCTCCTCTTCGTTATGAGATACTCCCCTTCCATTGGATAGGTCAGTTCAGCGTAGTCCGAATACGGAGAATCTTCCATGCAATGGATTCCTTCTGAACCGTCCAATTCCCTTCCAAAGTCGGTCATATCTGTCCTGTGGAGCTCTTTGATCTGGATGACCGGAAGCTTCTTTCCTCTGAATACGTCTAATACTCTTTTCGCATTGCGGATACACTCCCATTCAGGAGCATCAATATTATTGCTGTTCATCTGCACAAAATCCTCCTGCTGGATATCAATCACTAACAATGCGCATTTTCTATCTAATTTCATTTATTTATCCTCCACTATTTTTTTATATTTATAAAATGTGAAGGACTTCAATATCTATCCATGTTAATGCCTAATGCCTCTTTCATCGTAACCACTCCTAGTATAACAAAACAGCCGGCGGACATCCTACCCAAACGCAGACCACTCTGCCCGGATATATGCCTTCCGGCTGTTATGATATTATTCTTATATACCGCTGTCCGAAAACATTGGACAGTTTTTATCGCCCGTGTCCTACTCGCAGTCCCTGATCCGTTTTCTCAGCGGAAGAACCATCGCCGGGGATACGGACAGCTCGTCCAGTCCCATCTTCAGGAATTCTTCCGTCAGTTCAAGATCTGCTCCCAGCTCACCGCAGATACCGATCCATTTGCCCTCGGCATGAGCATTTTCCGCTGCCATTTTGATCATGGCGAGCACTGCCGGATGATGCGGGTCATAGAACGGATCCAGCTTGGAGTTCTGGCGGTCGATCGCCAGAGTGTACTGGGTCAGGTCATTCGTTCCCACGCTGAAGAAATCCACTTCCTTCGCCAGCTCGCGGCTGATCATGACAGAAGCCGGGGTCTCGATCATAACGCCAAGCTCCACCTCGTCCCTGTACGGGATTCCTTCACTTTTCAGCTCTTCCTTCACTTCCGCGATGATCGCCTTGATCTTGTGGATCTCATCGACAGAGATGATCATCGGGAACATGATGGAAATATTTCCATACACCGCCGCGCGGTACAGAGCGCGGAGCTGTGTCTTGAAGATCTCCGGTCTTGTCAGGCAGATACGGATCGCGCGGTAACCGAGCGCCGGATTCTCCTCTTTGTCGAGTCCAAAGTAATCCACCTGCTTGTCAGCGCCGATATCCAGCGTACGGATAATGACTTTCTTGCCCGCCATGTTCTCCGCCACCTGTTTGTAAACAGAGAACTGCTGCTCCTCTGTGGGGAAATCCGTATTCTCCAGATACAGGAATTCGCTTCGGAACAAACCGATTCCGCCCGCGTCATTTTTAAGCACTGCTCCCACGTCAGATACATTTCCGATGTTTGCGTACACATTAATCTTCTGACCGCTCTTTGTGACATTCTCCTTGCCTTTAAGCTGCTCTAAAAGCGCTTTCTGCTCCAGATCCTTCTGGCGCTTCTCCTGCATCACTTTCATCGTCTCTTCATCAGGTTCGATGTAAAGAGTGCCTGTAAAACCGTCGATAACAGCCATCTTTCCGTCATAGTCTGCGAGAAGCTCCTCTCCGAGGCCGATCACCGCCGGTATGTTCATTGTACGGGCAAGGATCGCTGTATGGGAATTTGATGATCCGTACATCGTAGCAAAACCCAGCACTTTGCTCTTGTCAAGCTGTACAGTCTCACTGGGTGCAAGATCATCGGCAGCGATGATACACGGCTCGTCCATCTCTTTCATGCCGCCGTCCACGCCGCACAGAATATCCAGCACACGCTCGGACACGTCCTTTACGTCTGCGGCGCGTCCCTGCATGTAAGCGTCGTCCATGGCCGCAAACATCTGGGCAAAGTTATCCGCCGTAGTAGCCACCGCAAACTCGGCGTTGACCTCCTGTGTGCGGATGATGTTCTCAATGGACTCAAGGTAGTCCAGATCCTCCAGCATCATCTGATGGATCTCAAAGATCATCGCGTTCGCTTCACCGACGTCCGCGATCGCCTTGTCATACAGTCCCTTAAGCTGGGATACCGCCGTATCTTTTGCATCTTGGAACCTCTTCCACTCAGCATCTGCGTCATCTACATGTGTCCTCTTGATCACTTTGTCGTTTCTCTTATAAAACATCAGCTTACCGATGGACACACCGCCAAATACACTTTTACCGCTTATCGTGATCATGGCTTAATCTCCTTACCTGTTTT
This sequence comes from Candidatus Mediterraneibacter merdavium, assembly GCA_019118545.1. Taxonomy (GTDB): domain Bacteria; phylum Bacillota; class Clostridia; order Lachnospirales; family Lachnospiraceae; genus Mediterraneibacter; species Mediterraneibacter merdavium. Next base: position 3,567 of record DWYT01000099.1, read on the forward strand.
ATAAATTCTCTTTGAAGAATGCCTCTAATTCTGTGATCGCCGTATCCTCGTCAGCTCCATCAACCGTGATGGTCACCTCTTCGCCCGTCTTAACACCGAGACCCATAACTCCGAAGATCCTCTTCGCATCAGCCGACTTCTCGCCCTTTGCGATCTTAACGGATGACTGATATCCCGCCGCCTGCTTTACAAGGATTCCTGCCGGCCTTGCATGGATTCCCTCCGGGTCTGTGATCACATATTTGAATTCCTTCATAACTACATGTCCTCCTTTGACTTCGTGATTCTGCTATCAGTATATACCACATTTATCGATTTTTCAATCGCTGTTTTCAGCATCTTTACCAAAAAGAGGCGTGGAAAGATATCTTTCTCCCGTATCGGGAAGAAGCGCCACGATCGTCCTGCCTTCATTCTCTGATTTCTTCGCTTCTTCGACAGCCGTATAGAGCGCCGCGCCGGATGTAATTCCGACCAGAATCCCTTCTTTTGCGGCCAGCAGCCTTGCCGCGGCATAGGCCTCATCCTCCGTAACCCGGGCAATCTCATCATAGATATTTGTATCCAGAATCTCGGGGATGAATCCCGCTCCAATCCCCTGAAGACCGTGGGGACCCGGCTGCCCTCCTGAGAGGACCGGGGATTTGTCCGGCTCTACTGCGATCACCTTTATGGACGGATTTTTCTCCTTTAAGTACCGCCCGTTTCCCGTAATTGTCCCGCCTGTTCCTGCCCCGGCGATGAAAATATCCACCGCACCGTCCGTATCCTCCCAGATCTCCGGCCCGGTCGTCTGATAGTGTGCGGCCGGATTTGCCTTATTTACAAACTGTCCGAGCACAACGGCGTTGTCGATCTCTTTTTCCAGCTCTGCCGCTTTTGCAATGGCTCCTTTCATCCCCTTGGCGCCCTCTGTCAGGACAATCTGCGCGCCGTATCCGAGAAGCAGTTTTCTTCTCTCAATGCTCATCGTCTCCGGCATCACGAAGATGGCTTTATAGCCTTTTGCCGCCGCGATTGCCGCAAGGCCGATCCCAGTGTTGCCGCTGGTCGGTTCAATGATGGTCGCCCCTTCCCTGATCCTCCCGGTTTTTTCCGCCTCCTCGATCATGCTAAGCGCAACACGGTCCTTCACGCTTCCCGCCGGGTTAAAATATTCCAGCTTCACAAGAACCCGCGCCTTTAAGTTCAGCTCTTTTTCGATATTCCCCACCTCCAGAAGCGGGGTCTTTCCCACAAGCTCTGTAACGCTTTTATATATTCCCATCTCTAAACCTCCTCAAGCGCCTGAGCAAGATCTGCCAGAAGATCTTCAATATGCTCCGTTCCGATGGAAACTCTCACGGAGTTCGGCTTTATACCTGAATTTGCTAATTCTTCCGCTGTCATCTGCGAGTGCGTGGTGCTCGCCGGATGGATGACAAGGGATTTTACATCGGCCACATTCGCCAGCAGGGAGAAAATCTCCAGCCGGTCGATGAAACGCTTCGTGTCCTCCTCAGACCCATTGATCTCAAAGGTAAAGATGGATGCCCCGCCATGTGGAAAATACTTTTTATAGAGATCATGGTATGGACTGTTCTCAAGCGACGGGTGATTCACTCTTGCCACCTTCGGATGATTCTTTAAGAACTCCACAACTTTCAGCGTGTTCTCCACATGGCGCTCCACCCTCAGAGACAGCGTCTCAAGTCCCTGCAGGAACAGAAAGGCATGAAGCGGAGCCACGGACGCTCCCATATCTCTTAGGAGCACCGCACGGATCCTCGTGACAAAGGCAGCCGCTCCGGCCGCTTCAAGGAAACGTACCCCGTGATAGCTTGGATCCGGCTCTGTGATCTGGGGATACTTTCCTGACGCCGCCCAGTCAAATGTGCCTTTCTCTACGATCACCCCGCCAAGAGCTGTTCCGTGCCCTCCGATAAACTTTGTCGCGGAGTGTATGACAATATCCGCTCCGTATTCAAACGGCTTTAACAGATAAGGCGTGGCAAATGTGCTGTCTACGACAAGCACAATGCCGTGTGCGTGGGCAATATCCGCGATTTTCTGGATATCCACAAGATTGGCATTTGGATTACCGATGCTCTCAATGAATACGGCCTTCGTATTGTCCTTGATCGCCGCCTCAAAGCTTCCCTCCTCGTCCGGGTCTACAAACGTGGTTGTGATTCCCTGCGTTGGCAGCGTATGCTCCAGAAGATTGTAGCTGCCACCGTAAATATACTTAGAGGCCACGATATGGTCGCCCGACTTTGCCAGATTCTGGAAGGTGTATGTGATGGCCGCTGCTCCTGACGCAACCGCCAGCGCCGCGCTCCCTCCTTCCAGCGCTGCGATCCGCTCCTCAAATATCTGCTGGGTCGGATTGGTCAGCCTGCCATAAATATTTCCCGCATCGGCGAGGCTGAAACGATCTGCCGCGTGCTGACAGTTTTTAAACACATAAGAGGTCGTCTGATAGATGGGCACTGCCCTTGCGTCCGTGGCCGGGTCCGGCTGTTCCTGTCCTGCGTGCAACTGTAATGTCTCAAATCTCCAATCTTTTCTCATTGTGAATCATCCTTTCTTTTGCTTTTCTATTCCCTGACTGCATTGATATTTTCTGACAAGGCCGCCCAATGTCCTGCTCTCAAGCAGGGCGTCTACCTTTCTGTCGATTTCGTCCCAGAGCAGGCCTCTTATCGCCTCCTGAACCTCGTCTTCCTCTGATCCGGCCTGCGTATCAGCAATGGAAATCTTTCCCTCGAGCGCTTCCAACACTTCTTTTACTGTAATTTCCTCCATGTCACGCGCCAAAGCATATCCCCCGCCTGCCCCTTTTACGGTTGACACAAGTCCCGCTCTTCTAAGAGACGCGAACACCTGCTCCAGATAATTGAGGGACAGCTTCTGACGCCGTGCGGTCTGTGTGAGAGAAACCGGATTTTCTCCTGAGTTCGCAGCCAGATCAACCAAAGCTCTCAGTCCGTATCTCCCTCTGGTCGATAACTTCATTTCTCCTCCTCTCCTTAATTCCTACCTTTTTAATATATATTATGTTTTTTATGTTATAGCACTGAATTTCCGCCGTGTCAACACATTTTTGCATTTGTCTCTTTATCCGCCGCTTTTATAATATCACTTACCGTCACGCTCACAGAGGTCTGCTTTATCACTTCCCACATGCTCCGCCACATCTCCTGCGTAGGGCACTGTCCGCACTCGATCCCGCAGTCTGTATCTTTGGTCAGACATTCTACGGGAGCCAGCTCCCCTTCCGCTGCCTTAAGGACCTCATATGCCGTCAGCTCTTTTGCAGGCACGGCAAGGCAGTATCCCCCTTTGGCGCCGCGCACACTGCGGACGATGTTGGAATCTTTTAAAGTTTTTATAATACGCTCCAGATATTTTTCTGAGAGGCCCCTTCGAAGGGCGATATTTTTTAAGCTTTCAGGATGCCCGCTGTCAGAATGTATAGCAAGATCAGCCACAATCTCCAGCGCATATTTTCCTTTCGTTGATATTCTCATATTTTTCCCTCGTTTCCACTATGTGATGGCAGCGCTCATCTGCCTGCCGTCTGTTTTTCCTGCTGTTCTTCTCCTCGTACACCTGCTTTTATTTTATCCGCCTCACCGGCTGATTACAAGGATTCGACACTTTTTGTATACTTTTACAAATCCATCCAGAAATCCGTTGACTTTTATTGTTAAACATGCTACACTGACCAAGTATCAGTGCTTTCGGCATTGGTACAGAAACTTATTTATTTTTTCTTAATATGGAGGGCAACACAATGACAGGTACAGTAAAATGGTTTAACAACCAGAAGGGTTACGGATTCATTTCTGATTCTGAGGGAAACGATATCTTTGTTCACTACTCAGGACTTGTAATGGATGGATTCAAGACTCTCGAAGAGGGTCAGGCTGTTGAATTCGAAGTAACAGAAGGCTCTAAGGGACCGCAGGCAACAAACGTAGTAAAACTTTAATCAGATTTTTTAATGTACCTTTTAATATATAAACAGACTTGATTTATTATTAAAAAGCAATACAGAGAAATGAGATTAAAAAAGAACACCGGGCAGAGATGCTCGGTGTTCTTTTTTATCCTGCGTCTGTCTGGCGGGAGTATCCTTCGCGGACGCGCTCCCGCTCGGGCCGCGGCGCAGCCGTGCAGGACTGCACAGAACACAGTCCAAACACGGGCGCCGCTCTACGGTCCACTCAGGATACTCCTGCCGACAGATCTCAGTACAAAAATATCTCTACATATCGCCTTTGATATTGGAGACATACGCCTCGGACGCCTCCCAGACATCGAAGCCGCTTCCTCTTAAAATATCCACCACTCTTACGGGATCATCGCATTTTAATACTGCGGACGCATCCTCGCCGTTGGCAAAGGCGTACATATATTCAATGTTCACGTCGCCGTCCACGATCTGGTGCATGGCGCGGCTTAAGGAGCCTGTCTCGTGGGGCACCCGCAGCGCGATCACGTCAGTGAGCATGGCTGTGATGCCGTTTTCTTTTAAGACTGCTTTTCCTTTATTCGGATCTGATACGATCATGCGGAGCATGCCGTACTCCGTCGTATCCGCAAGGCTTAATGCAACGATGTTCACATCATTGCCGGCAAGAACAGAGAGCACTTCATCCAGTCTTCCCTCGCGGTTTTCAAGAAATACTGATAACTGTTGGATCGTGATTCCCATCTCTTCTACCTCCCTCTTCTACAGGTTCCTGTTGTCGATGACGCGGACAGCCTTGCCCTCGCTCCTCTGGATCGACTTCGGTTCAACCAGTTTCACTCTTACAGATACGCCCAGAGCGGTTTTCAGCACCCCGGCAATCTTATTTCTCAGCGCGTCCAGCTTACGAATCTCATCGGAGAACACGCTCTCATCCACTTCTACCATGACGGTCAGGACGTCAAGATTGTCCTCTCTGTCCACGATCATCATATAGTGCGGCGCGATCACTCCGCCCATGGACAGAAGAGCCGTCTCAACCTGAGTGGGGAATACGTTGACGCCGCGGATGACTTTCATGTCGTCCGTTCTTCCCGTGAACTTGGAGATCCTCGGAAGCGTCCTTCCGCACTCGCATGTGCTGTGGTCGATGCTGGTCAGGTCCTTTGTGCGGTAGCGGATGAGCGGCATTGCCTCTTTCGCGAGCGTTGTAAATACAAGCTCGCCCGTCTCGCCGTCCGCACACGCCTCATGGGTCGCCGGATTCAATACTTCCGGATAGAAATAATCCGCATGGACGTGAAGTCCCGCTTTGTGGATGCAGTCCTGAGCAACTCCCGGCCCTGTGATCTCGCACAGTCCGTAGATGTCAAAGCAGTTGATATGTAAGATGCTCTCGATCTTCTTTCGCATCTCCTCAGTCCACGGCTCTGCCCCGTGGATACCTGCCTTTAACTTCATGTGGTCAACAAGACCCGCCTCCTGAATGGACTCTGCCAGATACAGAGCATAGGAAGGCGTACATGCGAACGCTGTGGCTCCCAGATCTTCCATACACATCATCTGACGCTTTGTATTTCCCGCTGACATGGGGATCGCCATTGCGCCCAGCGCTTTCGCGCCGTAGTCCAGTCCCAGACCTCCGGTGAAGAGTCCGTAACCATAGCACACATGGATGATATCTTCATCCGTAAGACCTGCCATGGTCAGTCCCCTTGCCACACACTCACCCCATACATCCACATCTTTCTGGGAATAGGGAGCGATGGTCAGTTTTCCTGTGGTCCCGGAAGTTCCCTGCACACGGGCCACGTCCTTTTTCGGGATCGCCAGAAGTCCGAACGGATAATTGTCCCTTAAGTCTTCCTTTGTGGTGAAAGGAAGTTTTCCGATGTCATCAATGGACTTGATATCTCCCGGCTCTACGCCTCTTTGCTGCATTTTTTTCCGATAGAACGGTACATTATCATACACTCTTTTCACAACGTCCACAAGACGCTCACTCTGCAGAGCCGCCATCTCGTCCCTGCTCATACACTCGATCTTCGGGTTGCGGATCCGCTCTACCCAGTTTTCCAATGATACTGCCGCCATTTTTGTTTCTCCTTTAATGTTCTTACCCTCTCTTTACAAGAGCACACACGGTCGATAAAGAGTAAATTTTGCGCCCTGCTGCGTTACTTTCAATCAGCGTACCACTCGGTACGCTTCATTCAAGTGCCTTGCAGGACACAAAATTTATCTCTTTTCGACTCTGCGACCTCAACCATGAAGATTTTCGTGCTTTGCAAGGCAGACGATTGAGGTGTACTGGGCGTACACCGATTGAG
>DWYT01000100.1 GCA_019118545.1 Candidatus Mediterraneibacter merdavium
ATAGAGGAACTTTTGTCGCAGACAGAAGCCTTCTTAAGAAAAATACTGCGAGGGAAACATTTGAAAACAGGGAGAGTAAAAAGTATAAGCTGATTTATTTTAATATCAAAGCGATCCCTGAGATTGCTCCCGAGCTGAACATGCTGCCTCATGAAAGGATACTTAGAGTGGTCAGAATCCTGCTCAATGAAGGGCGTCCTGTTGCGGCGGAGGAGATCTACTTTCCTTTTGAAAATGCGCAGTCAGTCGCCATGGAAGAACTGGATGATATGCTCAATATGGAGAAATATACGCGCGAGGGTACAACCACGCAGAAATTTATCCCCATGCTGGTCCCGGAGAAATATTCCAATCAGCTTAATCTAAAGATTGGAACCCCGATCATTATGGTTGATACAGTCATACGCGATATGGAAGGCACCCCGCTGGTACTTATCAAGGCATATCAGAATCCGCAGGAAAACGAAATAGAGATCATCTCATAGAATCTGTGCCAGAGAGGAAAGGCGCAGAGGGAAAAAGGGGGATAAAGAGAATGGACAAAATACTCGTCTGCATTGATCTGGGAGGAACATCAGTGAAAGCAGGCATTTGTAGTTTTGATGGAAAGCTGTCAGAGCAGTGCAGCTTCCCTGTACCAGACGAATTCGAAGCCCTTGCCGGGGAAATCGTCCGTTTTACAGACAGGATGCGGGAAAAGTATGATGTGGCGGGGCTTGCGGTCAGCGCTCCGGGAGCGGTCGATGTGGACAAAGGGATCATAGGCGGTGGTTCCGCTATCCCCTATATCCACGGACCGTCATGGACAGAGGTGTTCTCAGGGTTGCTGAATATGCCTGTGAGCATTGAAAATGACGCGAACTGTGCCGCGCTTGCTGAGATCGTCTTTGGAAATGGAAGGGGATACAGAGATATGGCGTTTGTCGTCTGCGGAACCGGGATCGGCGGGGCACTTGTGTCAGATGGAAAGGTCCGGCATGGAGCCCACCTGTACAGCGGAGAGTTCGGCTGTATGGTCATGCGCGATGAAGAAGGAAGCTTAAGTACGTTTTCTGCACAGGCTTCTACCATGTCTTTTGTGAGAAAGGTAAGGAGTCAGTATCCCGATGAAGAATGGGACGGCAGGAAAGTATTTGACCGGGCAAAGGAAGGCGATACGGTCTGCATACAGGCAATAGACCGTTTTTATTCAAATCTGGCGGAAGGGATATACAATGTGCAGCATGTGTATGACCCGGAGATCATCCTTCTCGGGGGCGGGATCAGCAGCCGTGAGGATTTTATCCCGCAGCTTAAGGAAAAGCTGGAAGCGACGGCAGCTTCTGTGGATGAAAAATTCGCCACACATACGATCAGGCCGCTGATCGATGTATGCGCCTTCCGGGACGGGGCGAACTTAATCGGCGCCGCGGCAGACTGGCTGCAGCGATACGGCGGCAATGGCTGAAAAAGCGATTAAGCATTATTACTTATTTATATTTATAAGGAAATTGAACAACTGGCAGGTATTGACTTATCATGGGGATTTCCTTTATCCTGTATAGTAGTTCAGTGTGCTGTTGACGCATACTGGACTATTACTTGTTTTGTTATTAATATGCGGACATAGAACAGAAGGAGGCAGACACACAACATGGGTGGATTTTTTGGCGTTGCATCAAAGAAGGACTGTATACTGGAGCTTTTTTACGGAGTAGACTATCACTCTCATCTCGGCACGAGGAGAGGCGGTATGGCTGCATATGGTGATGGAGAGTTCTGCCGCGCGATTCACAATATAGAGAATTCGCCCTTTCGGACAAAGTTCGAGAGGGATGTAGAGGAAATGAAAGGGAATCTGGGTATCGGCTGTATCTCAGACTATGAGCCGCAGCCGCTTCTGATCCAGTCCCATCACGGAAGCTTTGCCATCGTGACGGTGGGGAAGATCAACAACGAGGAAGAACTGCTGAGAAGGACATTCAATGAAGGACATTCTCATTTTCAGGAAATGAGCGGCGGCAAGATCAACGCGACAGAGCTTGTGGCATCGCTGATCTGTAAGAAGGCAAGCCTTGTGGAAGGCATCAAATATGCGCAGGAGATCATAGACGGTTCGCTTACGCTTGTTATCATGACAAAAGACGGACTTTACGCGGCGCGTGACCGTTATGGCAGGACTCCGGTTGTCGTCGGTAAGAAGGAGGACGCATACTGTGTTTCTTTCGAGAACTTTGCTTATATTAATCTCGGGTATACGGATTATAAGGAATTAGGGCCGGGAGAGGTTGCGTTTATCACACCGGAGGGAGTGGAGACTCTTGTGGAACCGGGCAAAGAGATGAAGATTTGTTCGTTCCTCTGGGTGTATTACGGGTATCCGACCTCTTCTTATGAGGGAGTCAACGTAGAAGAGATGCGCTATAAGTGCGGAAGTATGCTGGCCAGACGCGACGGAGGCAGCGTACACCCGGACATCGTGGCGGGAGTGCCGGATTCCGGTGTGGCCCACGCCATCGGTTATGCCAATGAGTCAGGCATCCCGTATGCAAGACCGTTTATCAAGTACACGCCCACATGGCCGCGTTCTTTCATGCCGACGAACCAGAGCCAGAGGGATCTGATCGCGCGCATGAAGCTGATCCCTGTGCAGGCGCTGATCGAGAACAAGAAGCTGCTTCTGATCGATGATTCCATCGTCAGGGGAACCCAGCTTCGTGAGACAACAGAATTTCTTTATAAAAGCGGTGCGAAGGAAGTCCATGTCCGCCCGGCATGCCCGCCCCTTGTGTACGGATGTAAGTTCCTGAATTTCTCGCGGTCAAAGTCAGATCTTGACTTGATCACGAGAAGGATCATTCAGGAAAGAGAAGGGGAGAACTGCCCGGAGGAAGTGTTGGAAGAGTACGCCAATCCGGATTCCTGCAAGTACGCGGAGATGGTGGAGGAGATCCGCAGGATACAGAATTTCACCACGCTTCGGTTCCACAGGCTGGACGATCTCATTGCGTCCATCGGGTTGGAGCCGTGCAAGGTGTGTACGTACTGCTTTAACGGCCGGGAATAGGGGCGGTGTACGATACCGCCACGCAGAGCAATCATATGCAGAGAAATCATATATGGAAAGGAGTGCGCCGGCATACAGATGTGCAATAGAAGTATGCCGGTGTTTTATGATATGTTTTGGAAAAAAGAACGTAATGATCTGGGCATTGAGTGGGGGAAATTTTACCGCACGGTGATCGCGCTTGTGGTGCCTATGGCGCTGCAGAACCTGATCAATGTGGGCGTGACCGCAGCGGATGTCATCATGCTGGGCGCAGTGGGCGAGAAAGCGTTGTCCGGCGCTTCACTGGCGGGACAGGTGCAGTACATTATGACTCTGTTCTTATTCGGACTGACATCAGGAGCCACGGTGCTGACTGCCCAGTACTGGGGAAAAGGAGATAAGAAGGCCATCGAGAAGATTCTTGGCATGGCGGTGAAAGCGGCGGTCTGTGTGACCGCGCTGTTCACAGTCGCGGCGTTTGCGATACCGGAATATCTGATGCGGATATTTACAAGTGACCCGGAAGTGATTGCGGAAGGCATCAGTTACCTCCGCATCGTAGGCTTTACATATATTATGATCGGCGTCACTCAGGCGTATCTGTATATTATGCGTAGTGTGGAGAGGGTTGTGGTGGCCACAGTGGTTTATCTGCTCTCTCTGATCTGCAACATCATCCTGAACGCAGTCTTTATCTTCGGCCTGTTCGGACTTCCGGCGATGGGAGTGCGCGGCGCGGCGCTCGGCACGTTGTGCGCCCGTATATTAGAAGTCATACTAGTGGCGGGTTACGCAAGGCTTTTTAATAAGGAAATCAAGCTGCGGATGCGGTATGTCATTCATACGGACCGTGTCCTGTTCCGCGACTTCATGCAGTATGCCCTTCCTGTTGTTATCAATGAGATCATGTGGGGACTGGGTACTGCGGCGAATACAGCCATACTCGGGCATATGGGAAGCGCGGCGGTGGCCGCGAACTCCGTGGCACAGGTGGCAAGGCAGCTTGCGACGGTAGTCGCGTTCGGTCTGTCCAGCGCCGCGGCAATACAGCTTGGCAAGACTATCGGGGAGAAGAAGATCGAACATGCCCGGGCATACGCGAAGCAGTTTATTATCCTCAGCGTCGTCATGGGAGCCGCCGGAGGCGCGCTCATACTGGCCATCTCCCCTGTGGCGGCGGCAGCGCTGTCACTGACTGAAACGGCGAAGGATTACCTGCGCATCATGTTCATAGTCATGTCCTATTTTGTGATCGGTCAGGCATTCAATTCCACAATGGTAGTGGGAATCTTCCGCTCCGGCGGGGATACCCGCTTCGGACTGATCTTAGATGTGACGACCATGTGGTGCTGCTCGATTTTGTTCGGATTTCTGGCGGCGTTCGTGTTCAAACTGAGCGTTCCCGTCGTTTACATGATCCTGATGAGCGATGAGATCATCAAGATTCCGATTACATATAAAAGGTACCGGAGCTATAAGTGGCTGAAAGATGTGACGAGAGAGACCGCGTAGAGGAATTTTTGGCTATTTCATTCACTAACACTCCCTTGGTTAAACGGGCGAAAACAGGGAATGACTTTCAAAATAAGTCCTGTTTTCTCCGCCGCTCAAGGCAAACGTCAGTAAATAACAGCCTGAAAGCAGCATGGGCGCGGCGGGAAAGATATTCAAGAAATGGACATCTTCAAGCCGCGCCCATGTTGCTGACTGCTCCTTTAAACAATAGTAATTTTTTCTTTTTCAAAGAACGCCTTTATATACTTTTATTTTGTAGCCTTTCCCATGATATTCTTTTACAAGCAGACATATAAAAGCCATAATCAACCCCTGCTCTGTTGGGGTACAAGCCATGTTGTCGACTTCTAAATTTTTGTTTGCGTTAAAATACCATTCGCCGCTGTCGAGAATGAGTGCAAGTGCGTGGATAGAATAGATGTCGCTTATAGGTAATCTGTGGGTACGTCTTTTGTTATAGCAGATAATGGTTCGGTTTGTGATAATAACGCCGCTTTTGCCTGTGGGGATAATACCGCTGTCCTTAAAAAATAGTATCTGCTCGTCTGCGGGCAGGGAATTACCCAGTTGCATTTTCGCTTTATTCAGCAAATCGGTATTGATACCCTCCATGGCCCAATCCGTATGCTGTCTGGCTAAATTCTGTAATCCTTCTAAACAGGTTTGAACGGTATCGCCCGCGTTAATCCATGCGCACATTTCTTCAAATGATTTTTGACCATTCTTCCCGGCCCGCCATTGTTGGCAGATACTGTGAAAGTTATCCGGCAAAGGGCGGGACGGCCGCCCGAAGCGTACACCTCGCGCCTTTGCTGCCGCTATGCCCTCTGTCTGCCGCTGTCTGATATTGGTGCGTTCGTTCTCTGCAACAAAGGATAATACTTGAAGCACAATATCACTTAAAAAAGTTCCCATAAGGTCTTTTCCCCGGCGCGTATCAAGCAGGGGCATATCCAAAACCACTATATCAACGCCCTTGTCCTTTGTGATAATACGCCATTGCTGCAAGACTTCCTCATAGCTGCGCCCCAGACGGTCTATGCTCTTGATATAGAGCAGGTCGTCTTTTTTCATTTTCTGCAGCAGCTTCTTGTATTGCGGACGCTCAAAATCTTTGCCGGATAACTTGTCCATAAAGATGTTCTTGACTGAAACGCCCGCCCCGCGTAAGGCGATAAGCTGCCTGTCCTCGTTCTGCTCCCTTGTGCTGACGCGCACATAACCGTAAATGCTTCCTGTCAAATTATTTCCTCCTGTTCATATAGTACATAGACATCAATCGTCCCTGCCTGATAATTTTACTGTTTCTTTGTGTCATGTCCTGCCTTTTCCGGCTGAAATGCTATGCTTCTATTTGCCGAAGATTTCCGTCTGTCAAATCAAAAAAGATATGTTGACGAAACGGTTAAAATTCGGTATTATATTTATATAAACACCGTATTTTAACCGTTTTGCAGAGCGGACGGAGACAGCAGGGGGCGGAACTTGCCGGAGCAGTTATTTTGGAAGGAGAATCAGCCATGAATCTGAACCGATTAAAGTATTATAAGCAGCAGAGGGGGTATACATTTGCCCGGCTGTCAGAGCTGTCGGGAATCCCGCAAGGAACGATCCAGAAGATATTCAGCGGGGAGACCAAAACCCCAAGATATGAGACGATCCGGGCGCTGGAGCGTGTACTGTATCCGCAGGAGCGCGGGGCGGAAGAAGAGGCGCTCCATGAGCCGGGGAGCGGCAGATATGCGGATGCGGTGAAAGAGACGGCGCCTGTGTACAGCGTACCCCGGGGCGGGTACACGCTGGAGGACTATTACGCTCTCCCGGACGAGCGCAGGGTGGAACTGCTGGACGGGGTCATATACGATATGGCGGCGCCGAGTGTGATCCATCAGTATCTTGTTACAAGACTTACGACATCACTGTTTCTGCACGTGGAAAAAAAGGGCGGGAACTGCCTTGTACTGGCGTCTCCGGTCGACGTCCAGATTGACTGTGACGACAGGACCATGCTTGAGCCAGATGTGATCGTTGTCTGTGATCCGTCCAAAAATACGAACCGATGTATCATGGGCGCGCCCGATCTGGTGATTGAGATATTGTCTCCTTCTTCGGTGAAGATGGATACAAAGCTAAAAATGGCAAAGTATGCGACTGCGGGGGTGCGGGAATACTGGGTGATAGACCCGGACAAAGAGAGAGTCTATGTCTATTGGACAGATGAGCGTGATGTGCCTGCCGTGTACGGCCCGCAGGATGATGTCCCCGTGGGCATCTTCGGAGAGGAACTGAAAGTCTCCATGAAAGAGATATTTGACAGAGTGCGGCAGTTGAAATCCGGCAACTGATTCAGCCATTTAATTCGGGAACATTTCTTTGTGAAAGCGTCCGGAAGCGGAGAGAAATTAAAAATGCAGTCAGTGATCAGGGAGCGGTCTCGCTGTTCCGTTCCAGAATCCGGGAATATCTAACAGGCTGAGGCGCTGTCTAAAGGCAAAGCCGTGCGAGGAGCAACTCACTTCGTTCAGACAATCTCCTCACACGGCTTATCAACAGCTCCTCATCCCGATAAGATATTCCGTCAGATTCCTCCAAAGTCACAGCTCAATCCTCTCCCGCCGCTGACTGTTTCTTCAAATTCATCGACCGCTTCCTGCGCATTGCAAGGCGAAAATGTCCCGAATCAAATGGGCACACGCACAGAACGGCGCGGCTTGCGGATACCCCTCTGTGGATAGCTTTCCCGCCGCGCCATGAAGATTTCCGGCTGTTTATTTCCGCGAGCAACGAGCCAAGCGGACATGCTTGCATGTCCATTTGGCGACTGCCGCGAGGGTTAAATACCCTGATGTGTGCATCGGGGTATTTGACTCAGGGACTTCATGTCTGGAAAGTTTTGGAAAACAAAATGTTTGAAGAACCTTTCGGAGCGGATGAAGATGCTGTCCGGGTGACTTCGGAAGGGGATTAGAAAAACTTAAGGTTGCGGGTATGTCCCTTAGGACCGCCGATGGAATTGTCTGACCGAAGGAAGTTGTCCATCGGCAGTCCTGCTTTTTGGACATACCCGGAACCTGTAGCTTTTCTTATTCCCTGTAGCGGAATCCCGGCGGCTCTTCATCCGCTCTGAATACGTTTTGTGCTCTTTTTGTTTTCAAATTTTAGAAGATGAAGTTACTGTATTAAATGGCTGAATAGATGAAATCAGGGGAAAAAGGTACTTCCTGCATGGAAAATGTGGTATAATGTTGACAGACATTATACCTGCGCCGGTTTGCGGCCGCCCAATGGGCGGCAATCCATTGCAAACCGTGTGCATCCTGCGGAGCATAGTATGTCCGAAGGACATGGTATAATAATCGCACGGTGTGCGATTCATGCCCCAGACGCGGCATATCCCTGCTACGTAAAATATAAGAGAGAAGGTATTTATTATGTCAGAAGAACAGAACACAAATGGATGCACAGAGGAATCCTGTGCAGGCTGCGCCCACGCAGATTCGTGTGCGAGCAAAAAGACGGATTTCCGTGAACCCGCGAACCAGTATTCCGCTATCAAAAGAGTGATTGGCGTGGTGAGCGGCAAGGGAGGGGTCGGTAAGTCTCTCGTGACTGCGTCCCTTGCGAGGATGATGAGAGAGAAGGGATATACAGTGGGTATCCTTGACGCGGATATCACCGGGCCGTCCATCCCGAAGATGTACGGCATCCACGAGAAGGCAAGAGGCACGGAGGACAGCATCATGCCCTGTATCGCCAAGGACGGGACAAGGATCATGTCTGTGAATCTGCTGTTGGAGGATGAGGCTGCCCCGGTGATCTGGAGGGGTCCGATCATCGCGGGCGTGGTAAAGCAGTTCTGGACGGACGTTATGTGGGGAGACATCGACTATCTGTTTGTGGATATGCCGCCGGGAACAGGAGATGTGCCTCTGACAGTATTCCAGTCACTTCCCGTAGACGGGGTGGTGATCGTGACTTCGCCTCAGGATCTGGTTCAGATGATCGTAAAGAAAGCGGCGAATATGGCCGAGCAGATGAAGATTCCGGTTCTGGGCATTGTGGAGAATTACAGCTATGTAAAATGTCCGGACTGCGGAAAGGAGATCAAGGTGTTCGGAGAAAGCCATATCGATGATGTGGCAAAAGATATGGGTGTGCCTGTACTTGGTAAAATGCCCATCGATGCAAAGCTGGCCCGGACGGTAGAAGAAGAGAAGTTCTACGAAGCACAGAATCCGTATCTGAAGGATGTAGAATTGTAAAACATGCCTGAGCAGGACAGGAGGAGAGTACAGTGATCGGAGAGAAGATCAAAATATGGAGAGACGGGGAGTATGATTACCCGGGCGCATATGGTTTCGTTCCTTTTATGGTGAGTTATGTGCATGAAGATGAAGGGATCCGGCCGGGGATGCTCATCGTGCCGGGCGGCGCGTACCGGTATGCCTCCCCGTCGGAAGCACATCTTCCGGCGATGGAGTTCTACCATGCGGGATACAATGTATTCGTACTGGCATACACGGTCAACTATCTGGAGGAGCCGCTTAAAATGCAGCCGCTCGCTGATATCGCTAGGGCGGTGCGCATCATCCGCAGACACAGCGGCCGCTGCCATATTGACCCAGACAAAGTCGTGGTGTGCGGCTTTTCTGCGGGAGGCCATCTCTGCGCCTCGCTGTGTGTCCATCATAAGGATATCAGGGATATGGATGCGGTTTACAATGAGATAACGGCACGTCCAGACGCGGCGCTGCTCTGCTATCCGGTGATCACATCCGGGGAGTATGCAAACAGAGAATCTTTCCGGGCGCTGTTAGGAGAAGAGCCGGACGCGGAGGAGCTGGAATATATGTCTCTTGAAAAACATGTGACAGAAGATACGCCTCCCTGTTTCCTCTGGCAAACTGCGACGGATGTCTCTGTCCCTGTGGAGAACAGCTATCTGTTCGCGCGCGCATGCAGTGAAGCGAAAGTTCCATTTGCGCATCATGTGTTTTCGGAGGGGGTACACGGGATGTCTGTGGCTACAGAGGAATGGCTTGCGCGTGATTACGGACAGCCGTATACTATGGAACAGATACGCTTTCTGGCGGAGGCGGTGCGCGGGGGAAAGACATCTCTTCCGGCAGAAGCAGCGGAGAAGATATTAAAAGAGCATGAGCTGGATGGAACGAAGAAACAGAAGTGGAGTCCTAAAGAAAAGGAAGAGATCAGGGCATCCATGTATGAAGTCACTCAGTGGCGTGAACTGGCAAAACGCTGGCTTGCACGGACGCTTGAGCCTGACGCGCCATCGAAATTTTACGGAGGAGAAAAGGAATGAGGATACTGTTTATCCGGCATGGAGATCCGGATTATACGAATGACACGCTCACAGAGAAAGGGCGCAGGGAAGCAGAGGCGCTTTCCATGAGGGCGGAGGCCCTTAATATGGGAAGCTGCTTTGTGTCGCCGCTTGGCAGGGCGAGGGATACAGCGGAATACAGTTTGAAAAAACTGGGACGCACGGCAGAGACATTCGACTGGCTGAAAGAGTTTCCGGCGCGGATCGATCTGAACAAAGCAGTGCATCTTCAGGAGGCATACCCCACCGCGGAGAAAGAGAACGGCGTCTATGTGCCGCGTATCGTGTGGGATGTGGCGCCTGCCTACTGGATGAGCCATGAGGACTGTATGGACAGCGCAAAATGGAGAGACTGTGATATCTGCCGGAATTCTGACGCAGCGGAGGTTTATGACCGTGTGGTGAAAGCCTTTGACGAATTTCTTGCGCAGAGAGGATACAGACGTGAGGGAATCGGCTACCGCGTGGAGAAGGAGAGCACGGAGACAGTGACGTTTTTCTGCCATTTCGGTATTACCTGCGCTCTTTTGGCGCACCTGTGGGGGCAGTCCCCCTTTGCCATGTGGCAGAATCTGGCGCTGGCGCCAACCTCAGTGACAGAGCTTGTGACAGAGGAGCGGCAGCAGGGATATGCGTGTTTTAGAGGACTTAAGATCGGGGACGTGTCTCATCTGACGATGATCGGAGAGCCGCCTTCATTTGCGGCAAGATTCTGCGAAGTGTACAGTGACATGAGTCAGCGCCACTAAACGGCAAAGTGCACAGTGCTATGAGCCGGAGGCATTGACTCTGAAAAGCGTACAGTGCTATGAGCGGGAGGCATTGACTTTGAAAAGCGTACAGTGCTATGAGCGGGAGACAGTAAGGCTGCATAGAATAATAGAAAGACATGAGGAGTTCTTTCTGTTATGGCATTTGAGACATTTCAAAGTGTGGAGGGAATCATAAGCGGGATCAACAGAGGTGATTCGTGCTGTACCATGATGGTGTCCCTGATCAGTAATTCTAATATCGTAAATGTGATTGTTACAGGCGAGACGACAGTGGTTGACAATGTGCGTCTTCGCCCGGGTATGAGGATTGCCGCGTTTTACGATGCGAACCTGCCCACCCCGGCGATATTTCCACCTCAGTACCGGGCGGAGCTGGTGACGACCCTGCGGCGCAACCAGCAGGTGAAGCTCGATTACTTTGATGATAACCTGACCTCATCGGATAATTCACTGAGGCTGAACATCGGACCTACAACAAATATTGTGACGCTGAACGGGCAGCAGTATACATGCAGTCCGGAAAATTCGGAACTGCTGGTTTATTATACAACGGCTACCCTCAGCATTCCTGCACAGACAACGCCCCAGCGGGTTATCGTACTATGTGAATATTAGTCTGTTATCGAATAGGAAGGCTGAACTGAAAACAGAGGGAGAATACATACCGCGCGTACTGTATTCTCCCTCTGCCATGTCAGATTTATTCCAGCATCTGTGACAGCCGGATGTAAAATGTACTCAGGGCCTCGCAATGCTGTTTGGAGACCGGACAGATAACGGAGATCAGCCTGTCGGTGACAGATATATCTTCCTGATAATACGTGATATAGTCATACATATATTTCAAAAATTCTTTGTTTGTGGGTTTCTTATCCCGATTAGATTTGTTGAAGATGATTTCCAACAGTTGGGTATTATGTGAGTCCCAGACGCAGTTTACAATGGTTCTGATATTTTTCTCCACACAGCTCCAGTTTGTGTTGTAATGTTTGGCAATATTCAGATATAAAGATTTGGTAATAAGCTCCAGACGTTCAGGATCTTCGATAATGAGAAGAAGACCATAAACGACATAGCCGTGTCCCGTGTATGAACGGTTTACTCCAAAAGAATCCAGAATATTGACTATCATTTTTTCATAATTCATCGGTATGCCCCTCTCCAATTTGAGCAACCTGTTCTTTAGCACACCTATAATATCGTAAAATGTGGAAAATTGACATACAACAGAAATCATTCGACGATTTTCGACCTTGAAAGTCGAAAAAACAAAAAAATCCCGAAAAAGGACAGGAAAAAGATTTGGAATTTTAGGGTTTTCTTTTTACGTTTATTCTGCTATAATTATAAGCTGTGGATGCCTTTCGATAAGAAACGGCATGTTTATGGAGACGTATCGAAGTGGTCATAACGGGGCGCACTCGAAATGCGTTTGCCCTCCGGGGCACGAGGGTTCGAATCCCTCCGTCTCCGCTTAGAAAGAAAAACAGACAGTCCGCTGCGGACTGTCTGTTTTTTTCGGGTGCGCCTGATGGCGCATGTTTAATCCTCTTCTTCTGTCTGTACAGAGTAAGTCTGTCTCTTTCTCGCCATCTCGTCGCTTTCCAGATACTCGTCGTATGTGGTAATCTTGTCAATAAGCTGCCCGCCCGGCACGATCTCCATGATTCGGTTGGCGGTGGTCTGTACGATCTGGTGGTCTCTTGAGGTGAAGAGCAGTACGCCCGGGAATTTGATCATTCCGTTATTCAGGGCAGTGATGGCCTCCATGTCAAGATGGTTGGTCGGCTCGTCAAGAAGAAGTACGTTTGCCCCGGATATCATCATCTTAGAGAGCAGGCAGCGAACCTTTTCTCCGCCGGAGAGTACCTTTACCTTCTTTACGCCGTCCTCGCCGGAGAAGAGCATACGGCCTAAGAATCCGCGTACATAGGTGACGTCCTTCTCCTCGGAATATTGGGTGAGCCACTCTGTGATGTTGTAGTCGCTGTCGAATTCCCCGCCGAAATCTTTCGGGAAGTATGCCTGAGAGGTGGTGACACCCCATTTATATGTGCCTGCATCCGGCTCCATCTCACCGATCAGGATCTTAAAGAGCACGGTCTTGGCAAGCTCATTTCCTCCGACAAATGCGACCTTGTCATCGTGTCCGAGGGTGAAGCTGATGTTGTCTAATATTTTCTCGCCGTCTATTGTCTTAGAAAGTCCTTCTACTGTGAGCACCTCGTTTCCGATCTCGCGGTTCGGGCGGAAGTCAATGTACGGATACTTTCTGCTGGACGGTTTGATCTCGTCGAGCTGGATCTTCTCAAGAGCGCGTTTTCTGGAGGTTGCCTGCTTGGACTTGGAGGCGTTGGCGCTGAACCTTGAGATGAACTCCTGAAGCTCTTTGATCTTCTCTTCTTTCTTTTTATTCGCCTCCTTCATCTGACGGATAAGGAGCTGGCTGGACTCATACCAGAAGTCATAGTTTCCGGCGTAGAGCTGGATCTTACCGTAGTCGATGTCCGCGATCTGCGTACACACTTTATTTAAGAAGTAACGGTCATGGGATACTACGATGACCGTGTTGTCAAAGTTGATGAGGAACTCCTCAAGCCACGCGATGGCGTCTAAGTCAAGGTGGTTGGTCGGCTCGTCAAGGAGCAGGATGTCCGGGTTGCCGAACAGCGCCTGTGCGAGTAGCACCTTCACTTTCTCGGGACCTGTCAGGTCTTTCATATATTTATAGTGAAGCTCTGTCTCAATGCCGAGACCGTTTAAGAGAGAGGCAGCGTCAGATTCCGCTTCCCATCCGTTCATGGTGGCGAACTCTGCCTCCAGCTCGCTCGCTTTGATGCCGTCCTCATCGGTAAAATCCTCTTTGGCATAGATCACTTCCTTTTCCTTCATGATCTCATAGAGTCTCGCGTTTCCCATGATGACGGTATCCAGTACCGGGTATTCGTCGTATTTAAAGTGATCCTGCTGGAGGAAAGACAGACGCTCGCCCGGTGTGATGGCAATGTCGCCCTTCGTCGGCTCGAGCTGCCCGGAGAGGATCTTTAAAAATGTAGATTTCCCTGCCCCGTTTGCGCCGATCAGACCATAGCAGTTGCCCCCTGTGAACTTGATGTTGACATCTTCAAAGAGCGCTTTTTTCCCTACACGCAGTGTTACATTGTTTGCACTGATCATTGTTATATCTCCTTAATATAATGAAAAAACTTATGAACCAACGCCTATATTAACAGGGATAGCAGAAAAAGGCAAGGTGAAGAAAGCAATTCAGCCGTTTAATTCGGGAACTTTTCTTTATTAAGAATGTACGGAAGCGGAGGAGATTTTGAAATACGGTCAGCGGCGGGGAGGCGCGTTTCTGTTCCGGGCCGGAATCCGGGAGCGGACTAAAGGGTTGCGGGGTTGTTTAGGAGCGAAGCGTCACAATGGGGAACTCATTTCATTCAGACAACCCCATTGTGCCGCTTAACAACATCCCCTTATCCCTAAGCCGCTCCAGCGGATTCCTCTAAGTCACAGAAGCCGCGCCTCCCCTCCGCTGACTGCTTCCTTAAATTCCTCGCCCGCTTCCTACTACTTCTCAAAGCGAGAATGTCCCGAATCAAATGGGCGCAAAGACAGAGCGGCGCGGCTTGCGGATAGCCGTCCCGCCGCGCCGTGTTGCCTTCTGGCTGTTTGTTCGGGAACTTCATATCTGGTGGGTTTAAGGAAACGAAATGCTTGAAAAACCTTTCGGAGCCGGTGAAGGAGCTGTCCGGGTGACTTCGGAAGAAGAGTAGTAAAACTTAAGGCTCCGGGTATGTCCCTTAGGACTGCCGATGGAATTGTCTGAACGAAGTGAGTTGTCCATCGGCAGTCCTTGCTTTTCGGACATAGCCGGAACCTGTTAGTTTTTCTATCTTCTGTAGCGGAATCCCGGATAGCTCCTTCACCGGCTCCGAATACGTTTTTAGCAATTCGGTTTTTGGATCCTGCAAGAAGAAGTTCCCGAATTAAATGGCCGAATAATTACACTTTCAGTTTCCTAAAAGGGAAAAACGTTATATAATAATAGCATCTGTGAGAAAAGAGGTCATTTATATGGATATAAAAAAAGCGACGATTGTTTTAGAGGGGGGCGCTACGAGAGGGGTGTTCACCTCTGGCGCGTTGGACTGCATGATGGAGAAGGATCTGTACCTCTCCCATGTGATCGGCGTGTCCGCGGGCGCCTGCAATGCGGTGGATTATGTGTCAAAGCAGCCGGGGAGGACAAGGGACTGCATGATACCGACGGATAAGAGCGGGAAATATTATTATGGCGTACGGGATTTTGTGCGGGAGAAAAGCCTGATGAACATGGATCTGATCTTCGACAAGTATCCGAATGAGATATATCCGTTTGATTTTGAAACGTATTTTTCATCAGAAATAGAATGTGAGCTTGTCACTACGAACTGCCTGAGCGGGAAAGCGGAATACATGACGGAAAGAAGCGACGGGGACCGCCTTCTAAAGATATGCAGGGCATCCAGCAGCATGCCGCTTCTGACGCCCATCGTGAATATTGATGGAACGCCATATCTTGACGGCGGACTTGCGGATTCAATTCCGATCCGCAGGGCGCGTAAGCTTGGAAATGAAAAGATCATTGTCATTCTGACAAAGAACAGGGGTTACCGCAAAAAGGTCGTGTCGCCCGCCATGCAGAGATTGTATAAGAGGGCGTACAAATCTTATCCGGAGCTGATACGCACCATATTCAGGCGCAGCTTTGAGTATAATAAGACCATGAATTATATAGACCAGCTTGAAAAGAGCGGTGAGATCTTCGTTCTCCGTCCTCAGGTGAAGCCGGTGTCAAGGCTTGAGAGGAATACAGAGACACTTCAGGCGTTCTATGAACATGGGTATCATTATACGGAAAGAAAATTCGATGAAATGATAAAATATTTAGAGAGTTAATGAGGAGGAAGCTTTATGGGAAAATCAGAGATTCTTGACTACACGCAGAACAGGGAGCTGTCATGGCTTCGGTTCAATGAAAGAGTGTTGGAGGAGGCAAGAGATGAAAATGTTCCTCTAATGGAGCGGATGAAGTTCGTTGCCATCTTTACCAGCAATCTGGACGAGTTTTTCATGATCCGCGTGGGAAGTCTTTACGATATGGCGGCTGTGGACGGAAAGAAGATTGACAGCCGCTCCGGCATGACGCCCAGACAGCAGTTGGAGGCGATCTACAGGGCAGTGGCGCCGCTCTATAAGGAGAGGGATAAGACTTACGCAGATATAAAAAAGCAGCTTACGCCCTATGGAGTATGCGGGTTGGGTTTTAAAGAGCTTGAGCAGCAGGAGAAGAAGTATGTGAAGAAGTATTTCAAAGAGCAGATCCTTCCGGTGCTGTCTCCCCAGATTGTGGATGCCAACCACCCGTTTCCGCATCTTCTGAATAAGGAAATCTATGTTGTGGCGCAGCTTAAGCAGGAGGGGAACTCCATGCTCGGTATCGTGCCTGTGCCGCAGTATATACCTGATGTCCTTTACCTCCCGGGGAATGATATCCGCTACATCCGGATGGAGAAGGTGATTTTAGAGTATCTGGAGCTTGTGTTCGAACGCTACGAAGTGTCGGACAAAAACTATATCTGTGTGACGAGAAATGCGGATATCTCACCGGATGACGAAATGTTCGCGGATAACGGCGATTTCCGGCGTGTTATGCAGGAAACGCTACATAAAAGGCGGAGGATGGCAGTGGTCCGCCTTGAGACAGCGTCTCCTTTGAGCAAGGAGATGGAGAAATTCTTCTGCGAAAAGTTTAAGATTAGTCCGGAGTGCATTTTCCGCACGAAGATGCCCATGAAGCTGGGATTTATCTTTGCCATCGCGGATAAGCTGCCCGAAGCGATGAAGCGGTCCCTGACCGATTCGCCGTTCACGCCGCAGCCTTCGGCGTCCCTTGCCGAGGGAAGAGTTATGGCTCAGGTGAAGAGAAAAGACGTGCTTCTGTCCTACCCTTACGAGAGCATGGATCCGTTTCTGCAGCTTATTAAAGAGGCGGCCTCAGACCCGGATGTCATGACGATCAAGATCACGATCTACCGTCTGGCAAAGAAGGCAAGGCTTGTGGAATACCTCTGCGCCGCGGCGGAGAACGGCAAGGAAGTGACCGCGCTCATCGAACTGAGGGCACGTT
Organism: Candidatus Mediterraneibacter merdavium; assembly: GCA_019118545.1. Classification (GTDB taxonomy): domain Bacteria; phylum Bacillota; class Clostridia; order Lachnospirales; family Lachnospiraceae; genus Mediterraneibacter; species Mediterraneibacter merdavium. The sequence continues at coordinate 16,836 of DWYT01000100.1, forward strand.
TTGACGAGCAGAACAACATCGACTGGTCCGAGCGGATGGAGGAGGCCGGATGCCGTGTAATCTACGGTTTCGAGGGATATAAGGTACATTCCAAGCTCTGTCTGATCACGTACCGGAATAAGAATGAGATCCGCTATATCACACAGGTTGGAACGGGAAATTACAATGAAAAGACAGCGAAAATGTACACGGATTATTCCCTTATGACAGCTAATCAGGAGATCGGTGAGGACGCGGCAGTATTTTTCAAGAACATGTCCATCAGCAATCTTGACGGGGTGTATGACCACCTGATCGTATCTCCTACGAGTCTCAAGCAGAAGGTGCTTGCCCTGATGGATGAAGAGATTGCGAAAGGGGAAAACGGGCGCATCATCATGAAGATGAACTCGGTGACAGATATGGATTTTATCCGCAAGACTGCGGAGGCGTCACAGGCCGGAGTGAAGGTGGATCTGATCGTGAGAGGCATCTGCTGTATCCTTCCGGGGATACCGGGCAGGACAGAGAACCTGCGCGTCACCAGTATCGTGGGACGGTATCTGGAACACCCGAGAGTATTCGTATTCGGGACAGGGGCAGACGCAAAGGTGTATATCGGTTCTGCGGATATGATGACGAGGAATACAGAAAACCGCGTGGAGGTCGCCTGCCCGATCTATGACGAGGGAATCAAGAGGAAGCTTATCCGGGATCTGCGGGTGATGCTCTCGGATAATGTGAAGGCAAGACGGATGGCCAGCGACGGCACCTACCGGAAAAAGAAACAGGACGGAGAGCCCGTCAACGCTCAGGAGACATTTATGAAGACAGCGCTGAACGCAAGGAGACCGTCAGCGCCGACGGCAAATAAACCTGAAAAGATGCCGGTCTTTGAGCGGGTGAGAAAGATGTTCCGCAAAAAATTCAGATAAACATATAAAATATATTCTATCAGGAGGCAATGAACATGGAAGAAAAGAAAGTGACCACATTCGGCAGCACAAAGGACGGGGCAGAGACACATCTGTATGTGTTGGAGAACAAAAACGGGGTTAAGGCGTACCTTACAGATTACGGCGCTGCCCTTGTGCGGCTTTTTGTGCCGGATAAAGACGGGAATCTGCGGGACGTTGTATTAGGCTATGACGACGCGGCGGGGTATGAGAGGGGGGACGCTTCTTTCGGCGCCACCGTAGGCCGCAATGCAAACCGAATCGGCGGGGCGCAGCTAGAGATCGGCGGTAAGGTATATAAGCTGGAGAAAAACGACAACGACAACAACCTCCACAGCGGTACGCACTATTATAATAAGAGGGTGTGGGAGGTCAAGGAGCAAGGGGATGACCATGTGACGTTTGTCCTCCACAGTCCGGACAAAGATCAGGGATATCCGGGTGCCCTTGACATGTATGTGACTTACACGCTGGATGAAGACAACACCCTGACCATCCGCTACGAGGCTGTACCTGATCAGGATACGGTTATCAACATGACGAACCACAGCTACTTTAATCTGAATGGTCACGACAGTGGGACAGTGCTCGGGCACAAAGTGACAGTAAACGCAGACTCGTTTACTCCTGCGGATCAGTATTCCATCCCTACGGGAGAGATCCGCAGCGTAGAAGGGACACCCATGGACTTCCGCGCGGGAAGAGTGCTGGGCGATGAGATCGACGCAGATTATGAGCCTCTTCGTTTCGGCATGGGTTACGACCATAACTGGGTGTTGAAAAACGAAGGCAGATTTGATAAAGTGGCAGAAGTAGTGTCAGAAGAAAGCGGGATCGCCATGGAAGTATATACCGATCTTCCGGGCGTACAGATCTACACGGCAAACTTCCTAGACGGCGAGCCGGGAAAAGGCGGGGCGTCTTACATAAAAAGGAGCGCTGTTTGTCTTGAGACACAGTATTTCCCGGATGCCATCCATCATGAGAATTTCCCGCAGCCGCTGTGCAAAAAAGGGGAGAAATACGACACCCGCACAGCGTACCGTTTTCTGACGCTTGATTAAGTGAAAGAGATCACTGCAAAATGAAGACAGTCAAGGACATTCTATGGGAAAATCAGTATATATCGCGGAGAAGCCCAGTGTGGCTCAGGAATTCGCAAAGGCATTAAAATTAAATACGCAAAGAAAAGACGGATATCTGGAGTCTGATGAGGCCATCATTACATGGTGCGTGGGGCATCTCGTGACTATGAGCTATCCTGAGGTATACGACCCGGCGCTGAAAAAGTGGAGCCTGCAGACGCTTCCGTTCATACCGGAGGAATTCAAGTATGAGGTCATTCCTAATGTGGCGAAACAGTTCCGAACCGTAAGCTCTCTTTTAAACCGCAAGGATGTGGACACCATCTACGTGTGTACTGACTCCGGGCGGGAGGGAGAATATATCTACCGGCTCGTGGAGCAGGAGGCTCATGTGACCGGGAAGAGGCGGCGGAGAGTATGGATTGATTCACAGACCGAAGAGGAGATCTTAAGGGGGATACGGGAGGCGAAAGACCTGTCTGAATATGATAACTTAAGTGCTTCCGCATATCTCAGGGCAAAAGAAGATTACCTGATGGGAATTAATTTCTCCCGTCTCCTTACCCTGAAATACGGAAACAGCATCTCCGGTTATCTGAACACAAAGTACGCTGTCATCTCCGTTGGCAGAGTCATGACCTGTGTGCTCGGCATGGTCGTGCGCAGGGAGCGGGAGATACGGGAGTTTGTAAAAACGCCGTTTTACCGGGTTGTCAGCACCATCGACGCGTCGGGCCACACCTTTGAGGGCGAGTGGCGCGCCGTGAAGGGTTCAAAATATTTCGAGTCCTTTGACCTCTACAAGGAGAATGGGTTCAAGGAGAGAAAAAAGGCGGAAGAGCTGACAGCGTATCTCTCGGAAGAACAGCCGCTCCAATGTACGGTAGAATCCGTGGAGAAGAAAAAGGAGAAGAAGAATCCGCCCCTTCTCTATAATCTGGCGGAGCTTCAAAACGACTGCTCCAAGAGGTTTAAGATCAGTCCTGACGAGACGCTGCGCGTTGTGCAGGAGCTCTATGAGAAAAAGCTGGTAACTTACCCAAGGACAGACGCCAGAGTGCTGTCCACTGCGGTGGCAAAGGAGATCAGCAGGAACTTAAACGGCCTGTCAAAATACCCTATGGCAGCGCCCTATCTTAAGGATATCCTTTCCTTTGGAAGCCACAAGGGACTGGCAAGGACACGGTATGTAAACGACAAACAGATCACAGACCACTATGCCATCATCCCTACGGGGCAGGGTTTAGGGGCACTTAACTCCCTGTCAGGCACGTCGCACAGAGTATACGATCTGATCGTGAGACGTTTCTTAAGTATCTTCTATCCCCCGGCTGTGTACCAGAAGGTGGCAATTACCTCCAAGATGCGCGGGGAGTGTTTCTTCTCCAGCTTTAAGGTGCTGGCGGAGGAAGGGTATCTGAAAGTGGCGGGCATCCCGCAGAGGAAAAACTCTGCGGGCAACAAAGGGTTAGACAATACAGGGGATAATATCGCAGGCGCAAATCCTGCGGGAGAGACGGATTCCGCCGAGGGGGCGCCGGACGGGGAGAGCGGTTCAGAGCAGGATCTGGATACCGCCCTCTTTGAAGTGATCAACACATTGAAAAAGGGTACGGCGCTCCCGGTGAAGTCATTGGACATCAGGGAGGGCGAGACTTCCCCGCCGAAAAGATATAACTCCGGTTCCATCATCCTTGCCATGGAGAATGCGGGGCAGCTTATAGAGGATGAGGAGTTAAGGGCGCAGATCAAGGGAAGTGGTATCGGAACCAGCGCCACAAGGGCGGAGATCTTAAAGAAGCTTATCCACATCAAGTATCTTGCCCTGAATAAAAAGACACAGATCATCACGCCCACTCTTCAGGGCGAGATGGTGTTCGATGTGGTGGACAATTCCATCAAGCCGCTGCTTAATCCCGAGCTTACCGCAAGCTGGGAAAAAGGACTGGGTTATGTGGCGGAAGGCACCATCACCACAGATGAATATATGAAGAAGCTGGATGATTTTATCACCAGAAGGACAGTGGGCGTAAAAGGACTCAACAATCAATATCAGCTAAAAGCCTGTTATGACAAGGCGGCAGGTTTTTATAAAAAGGCCGGGAAAGGCAGAAAAGGAGACAAATAAATGGAAGCATTGACAGTGAAAGAACTCTACACACTAAAGGAGACGATCGCGAAGGATATTTTTGAGGGAGTGACATACCCTTGGGAAGTGCTGCCTAAGATTAGCGCGTTTATCGTGGAATTGGGAAATACACTAAGCAGCGATGAATATGAGAAACGCGGGGAGAATATCTGGATCGCAAAATCCGCAAAAGTAGCTCCTACGGCATTTGTCAATGGGCCTGCCATCATCGGGAAAGAGGCGGAAGTACGCCACTGTGCGTTTATCCGGGGCAATGCCATCGTAGGGGAGGGCGCGGTCGTGGGAAATTCCACGGAGCTTAAAAATGTGATCCTTTTTAATAAAGTGCAGGTTCCGCATTATAATTATGTTGGGGATTCGATTCTTGGCTACAAGTCCCACATGGGTGCGGGTTCCATCACTTCTAACGTGAAGTCAGACAAAAAGCTGGTCGTTGTAAAGACGCCGGAGGGAAATATCGAGACAGGAATGAAGAAGTTCGGAGCCATGTTAGGCGACGAGGTAGAGGTGGGATGCGGAAGCGTCCTCAATCCGGGAACTGTCGTGGGAAGCCACAGCAACATCTATCCCCTTTCTTCCGTGCGCGGATTCGTGCCGGGGAACAGCATCTACAAGAAACAGGGTGAAGTCGTTACAAAGAGGGAAGACTGATGATGAAAGTGCTTGTGACGATTCCTGTAGAGCAGGAACACAGAGAATATCTTGAAAAAATCGGAAAAAAGATCGGAGAGAAGACCGGAAAAGCGCTGGAATTCTACTATGTGCCGAGAGGCGGGGCGACAAAGGAGCAGGTATTACAGGCGGACATCATATTGGGAAATGTGCCTCCGGAGTTCTTAAAAGACGCAAAGCACCTTAAATTCCTGCAGCTTGACAGCGCGGGGGCAGTCGAATACGCGTCCGACAAGGTCATGCCCGAGGGGGCAAAGCTGGCCAACGCCACAGGCGCTTACGGTCTGGCCATCTCAGAATATATGCTTGGCTGTGTGCTCATGCTCAGAAAGAAACTCAATCTCTATCAGGATAATATGAAGCGGCATGAGTGGAAGGATGAAGGAATGGTGCTCTCCATTGCGGATACGGTGACTCTTGTAGTAGGACTTGGGGATATCGGCGGGCAGTTTGCCCGGAAGATGAGCGCCTTAGGAAGCCGCGTGATCGGTGTACGGCGCAATCAGTCGAAGTGCCCTGATTATCTGGATGAATTACATCTGACAGAGGAGCTTGACGAGCTTCTTCCGAGGGCGGACATCGTGGCCTGTTCTCTGCCGGGTACTGCGGAGACAGAGGGGATGTTCCATCTGGAGCGGCTTAAAAAGATGAAGAAAGGCGCGATTCTCCTTAATGTGGGAAGGGGAAGTCTGATCCCGTCGGAAGCACTCTTAGAAGTCCTTGAGAGCGGACATCTCGGGGGAGCGGCAATCGATGTGGCGGAGATCGAGCCTCTGCCGGCATCGTCTCCTTTATGGGACGCGCCGAACCTTCTAATCACGCCTCATGTATCAGGAAATTACCATATGAAGCAAATACTTGATACCGCAGTGAAGATAGCGGGAGAGAATTTAAGCGCGTTTTTAGAAGGAAAGGAGCTTAAGAACGAGGTGGATTTTTCCACAGGATACCGCAAGTTCCAAGGGTAGTGTGTACCGTTTTGACCGGGTCTTGGACGGAAGAAAGGTTTTTTGCGAAAGACAAAAAAGAGGTTTCGTTAAAAGACGGGGAAAAGCGGAAGCAGAAAAAAGAGAACAGGAGAAAGCGAGAACATACATATGAGACAGATCGGGTTTATCGGGGTCGGGATCATGGGAAAGTCCATGGTCCGCAACCTCATGAAAGCAGGATATGAGCTTCACATCTATGCGCGGACAAAGGCAAAGGTCGAGGATGTGATCAGCGAGGGAGCCGTTTTCCATGAGACAATCGCGGACTGCGTGAAGGGAAGAGACGCGGTCATTACTATCGTGGGATTTCCGCAGGATGTGGAAGAGGTGTATTTTGACAGCGGAAATATCTTGGACAGCGCGGATAAGGGCGCTTATCTGATCGATATGACCACCACCAGCCCCATGCTGGCGGAAAAGCTGTACGAAGAAGGAACAAAAAGAGGTCTGCATGTGCTGGACGCTCCGGTGACAGGCGGAGATACAGGGGCAAAAGCAGGCACACTTACCATTCTCGTGGGCGGAGACAAGGCGGATTATGAGGCGTGTCTTCCGCTGTTCGAGGCAATGGGCACGAACATCAACTATGAAGGAAAGGCAGGGTGCGGACAGCACTGCAAGCTGGCGAACCAGATCATGATTGCTGGAGCGCTCTCCGGTGTCTGCGAGGCGGTCACCTACGCGAAGGAGAAAGGCCTTGACATGGATACATTTCTGCGCTCCGTGTCCACGGGAGCCGCAGGGAGCAGACAGCTTGACCTCTATGGCCCTAAGATCATTGCTGAGGATTACGCGCCGGGATTCTTTATCAAGCATTTTATCAAGGATATGAAGCTGGCGCTCATCGAGGCAAACAAAAGTGGCATTGACCTTGACGTGCTTAGTCAGGTGCTAGCGAACTATGAAGAGCTTGAAGCAGAAGGATGCGGTGATCTGGGTACGCAGGCGCTCATTAAGTACTATGATGAGGAACACCGCTGTGCCGTGGAAGAGTAGACGGACGTCATAGTATTTATTTGGCAGCATTTATTTAGAAGATCCAGTATTGACAAGAGGAAGATCATCCCGTATTATTGTATTAAATTAGTGATACAATGGAGGCGGCAGTATGTTAGAGATACAGGGACTTAGCAAGTCATATGGGAAGAATCTGGCGGTAGACGACGTCAGCTTTACAGTGCCGGATGGACAGATCGGCATCCTTTTAGGGCCCAACGGCGCAGGAAAATCTACAATTATCAAAAGCATAGCGGGCCTGTTAAGATACAAGGGAGTAATCCGTATACAGGGTTTCCCGGCGAGACAGACTGAGGCGAAGAAGGTATTCGGCTATGTGCCGGAGATCCCGAATATGTTCGACGCACTGACAGTAAGGGAACATATAGAATATATCAGGATGGCTTACCAGAGCGGCATCACGGACGAAGAAGTTGAGAAGATCCTAAGGGATTTTGAGATGGAAGATAAGCAGGATAAACTGGGGAATGAGCTTTCTAAAGGGATGATGCAGAAGGTGAGCATCTGCTGCGCTCTGGCGGTGAAGCCGAAGGTTATTCTTCTGGATGAACCGATGGTAGGTCTTGACCCGGCGGCGATCAAGATGTTAAAGGAAGTCGTATTAAAGCTGAGGGATCAGGGCGTTACGGTTCTTATCAGTACACATATGCTGGAGATGGTAGAGGAGCTTTGGGATATCATGTTCGTTATGGAGAAGGGACATATCATCGGCTCTTATACGAAATCTGACGCGGAGGGCAAGGATCTGGATGAGCTTTTCTTCGCGATGACAGGCGGTGAGAAACAATGAAAGCGCTGATCTATCTGACGAAACGAAGCTTTATCAACAATATGAAAAAGGCGGTGAAAAAGCCGACTACTCTGATCGCGCTGATCTTTGCGGTAGCTTACGGGATTTTCATTCTTTTCTCGCTGGCGACTTTGGCAGTAACGATACGGATTGATTCCGTGAGGGGACTTATGATCATCCTTACAGCGACCAGTATTTATCTGACCCTCGGGAATTTTATGGCGTATTCCTCAAGAAAAGGAATTATATTCCGGCCTGCCCACGCGCATTTTGTATTTACCGCGCCTATTGACCCGAAGCTGGTATTGTTAAACGGCGGGTGGATGAATTATGTCATGTCTGTCATTATATGGGCCATTCTTGCAGTGGGAGGCATAACAGTATTTCAGGTGACGCCGTGGCGGATGCTTCTGCTTCTTGCGGCGGGGCTGGTGCTGGAGACTGCTCTTGAAGTGTCCATTATGGTGTTCCTGTATACAAACGACCGCCTGCCGGAGAAGCTGATGAGAGGTATCCGCTGGTTTATCAAGATTTTTCTTGTGGCGTTCACTCTCCTGATCGTGCTGTATTTTAGAAAAAACGGTCTGACAGTGGAGTCTGTATTCGCGTTTACAGACTGGAAGGCACTGCAGGTCATCCCGGTGATCGGATGGCAGATTGCCGCGTACCGGCTGATTCTTTTAGGGCCGGACACGCTTAATATTATCTGCGCAGCTCTTTATGTTGTATTTGTCATCACGGCGGTAGCGGCTACGTTACGTATGCGCTGCGAGGGCGGCTACTATGAAGAAGCAGCGAAATTTGCCGACGATTATGCGGAACTCAGGCAGAAAAAGAAAACCGGAGATCAGGATATGAGTTTCGGCGGGAAAAAAAGAAAATTCCGCCGTGTCAAAGACCGAATCACCGGGCGGGGGGCGAAGGCGATATTCTACCGCCAGCTTTTGGAGTATAAAAAAGAAAAGTTTTTTATCTTCTCAAAGATAACGCTCATTGCAGTAGCGATCGCATTTATTTTCTCTTTTTCTATGAAGGAAGCGGCCATGGAACCCGGCATGAATCACCTGTTCCTGCTGGGGATCGTAGCATATATGTCGCTTGTGATGAGCGGCTATCTCGGAAAATGGGAGAATGAGCTGAAGAATCCCTATCTCTACCTCATCCCGGACAGTCCGCTCAAAAAGCTGTGGTATGCGACTTTGATGGAACATGTGAAGGCTCTGGCAGACGGAAGCATCATCTGTATCCCTGTGGGAATATTCTGGAAAGTGGAACCGGTATATATCGTATTCTGTGTCCTGATCTACACAGTGCTTCAGGCTGACCGCCTGTATACAAAGGTACTTGCCCAGTGTCTGGTAGGGGAAGTGTTCGGCAAGACCGGACAGGACGTACTCCGTATGCTGATCCAGATGTTCCTTCTTGGCTTTGGGGCGGGACTGGCTGTCATAATCGGTATCTTTGTCAATGTAGGCTTTGTATATCCGGTAATTCTCGGCTACAGCCTTCTTGTCACACTGGCCATGGGTGTGCTGGCTTCATTCAGATTTGAAAGTATGGAGCAGTTCGTATAAAGCTGTCTGCTTTGAAGAAGGGATCTGAATTGGGGTTAAAACTTAGGAATTGGGATTAAATCCAAATAAAGCTGATTAAAGCTGATTAATCAAATAACAGATTGACACGGGCGTTATGCCCGTGTTATTCTATGAATGGTTGCTTTAACACTTTAAAGCGTTGCGCTTTAAAGTGAATTAGCAAAACGTGGTCGGAGGTATCGGCAAAAGACAGAAAATATAACCCGGGAATACATAGCGCCGGGAAAACTGAAAAAGGAAAGTTGAGGGTAAAAAATGGGGATTAAGATTGTATTGCTTATAATATTCTTCGCAATGATGGTCGGGGTGGGGATCTATTCCAGAAGACACGCAACCAGCGTGGACGGATTCGTGCTTGGAGGCAGGTCGGTGGGGCCGTGGCTTACAGCGTTCGCGTATGGTACCTCTTACTTCTCTGCGGTTGTATTCGTGGGGTATGCAGGGCAGTTTGGCTGGAAATATGGAATTGCCAGCACGTGGATCGGTATAGGCAATGCGGTACTGGGAAGTCTCCTTGCATGGGTTGTGCTCGGAAGACGCACCAAAGTCATGACCCAGCATCTGGGGTCAAGGACAATGCCGGATTTCTTCGGGGAGCGGTATGACAGCAAGGCGCTGAAAATCGTTTCTTCAATCATTGTGTTTGTGTTCCTTATCCCCTATACGGCGTCCGTATACAATGGCCTCTCCCGCCTGTTCGGGATGGCGTTTAACATCCCGTATACTTGGTGTGTGATCGTGATGGCAGTATTCACGGCGCTGTATGTGATACTGGGCGGATATATGGCGACAGCCATCAATGATTTCATACAAGGGATCATCATGCTGATCGGTATTGTGGCTGTGATTGCGGCTGTGTTAAACGGACAGGGCGGCTTCATGAACGCGATCTCAGAGATGTCGCGGCTTCCAAGTGACGTGGCGGTGACACAGGGACAACCCGGGGCATTTACGTCTTTCTTCGGACCTGACCCATTAAACCTCCTTGGAGTCGTGATCCTTACTTCTCTGGGAACATGGGGACTTCCCCAGATGATCGGGAAATTTTACGCGATCAAAGACGAAAAATCCATCAATACTGGAACTGTGATCTCCACGCTGTTCGCGGTCGTTGTCTCAGGCGGATGCTATTTTCTCGGAGGTTTCGGACGTCTCTTTGACAGTCCGCAAATCTATGATGAGGTTACGGGGGCAGTAGTGTATGACAGCATTATTCCCCATATGCTCTCTTCCCTGCCGGATATCCTGATCGGTATTGTGGTTGTGCTCGTCCTTTCCGCGTCCATGTCCACCCTTTCTTCGCTTGTACTCACTTCCAGTTCCACACTGACGCTGGATCTGCTAAAGGACAATGTGGTGAAGAATATGAGCGAGAAAAAGCAGATCATTACTATGCAGGCGCTGATCATATTTTTTATCGTTGTGTCCGTAGTAATCGCATTGGATCCGCCGACCTTCATCGCGCAGCTTATGGGTATCTCATGGGGCGCGCTGGCAGGTGCGTTTCTCGCTCCGTTCCTCTACGGTCTGTACTGGAAGGGCGTGACCCGCGCAGGAGTGTGGGCCGGCTTCATATCAGGGGTGGGGATCACGGTGTCGAATATGTTCATCGGGTATATCGAATCACCGATCAACGCCGGAGCCGCAGCAATGATCGCAGGACTTGTCGTTGTTCCGGTGGTCAGCCTCATTACACCGAGGCTTAAGAAAGAGAAAGTGGCGGAGATCTTCACATGCTATGAAGAGAAGGTCACCATCACGAAGAAACATTCACTGCAGGAGTAGATTCGGATTTCTCGGTGAGAAAAGTTGTCCGTCGCACGAATAAAGTATTCCTCGCGAACATGCTTGCGCGCGGGCCGCAACGCAGGTGTGCATAGGACTGTCAAAGACACAGTCCAAACACACGCGTTGCTCTACGGTTCACTCGGAACACTTATTCTGCGGCGGAGTCTCTTTTTCCACGGCAATCCGCAGTTGGAGCGG
>DWYT01000101.1 GCA_019118545.1 Candidatus Mediterraneibacter merdavium
AAGCTGTGCAGGAACACAGAGAGGGTGATGCAAATGTTCTCAGAGGAATTACGGGAACTGGACAGGAATACCGTGCAGTATATGATCGATGATATGAAAGATGAGATTGACGCTCAGAAGCAGGAACTCAAGGAACAAAAAGACCTTCTGAACCAAAAAGATGATACAATCAATGCGCAGAAAAATACGATTGATGTGCAGAAAAGTACAATTGATGTCCAGAAAGAAAAGATTGCAGAACAGGGAGAATTGCTGAGCCAAAAAGATGGCAGGATAAATGCGCAGAATAAGGAGATTGAAGAATTGAAGCGTCAGCTTGCGCAGTTGCAGGCAGAAGCAAAGTAAGGGATCTGTTCTCACTTCCTGCCGCGAATCGTCACGGGAAAAGAGAAATCCGCCGTAGAATAAGTGTCCATAAGGTATGCTTTATTCTTACGGCGGATGATTTTTTACCTGCGGCAAATTCACTTATTTAGTTGTTTCAGATATCCATCTGCCTCTTCCCGGGAGTGGAAGATGTGTATATCTCTGCCGGTTTTATATTTTTCTATCATCTGGTAAATGTATGGTAGCTGTTCCGTGGGGAAATCCATGATCCACTGCCTGAATTCATCGTCAAATTCCGTTTCTATCCATGGCATATCTTCACGCTTCTGGCCGATGCGCGCCCTTGCGCCCTCAAGACAGAGTGACAGGGGATAATCCAGTAGAAAAACGGTATCGCATGCCATAAGGCGCACTTCGAGTGTGCGCTGATAATTTCCGTCGATGATCCACTGGCCTCGTGTGAGGATGTCCTGCAGCGACGCGTCAAATTCTTCCGCCGAAACAGTAGTTTGATCCGGTTTATGCCAGAGCATATCCAGATAATATAGCGGAAGTTGAGTAATGTCTCTTAACTTTCGGGCAAAGGTACTTTTCCCCGAGCCGGGACAGCCGATAATGAGTACTTTTTTCATTGATATTGCTCCAGTTTGTAACTTTTTTGCCCAATTTCAAAAACTTCTGTATAAGGGATCCCTTCTATATAAATCCAACGTTTAACGAACGCGGGTGTAAGTTCGAAAAGGCGTTCGTTTTTTAAAGTGGTGTATCTTTTATAGGAACTGGGAAAGCATTTTTCATAGCTTTTGCAAAAGTCTATATTGTCCGGAGGATATCCTAGTTCTTTGCATGATCCTTCGATCTGAATGTTGTCAATACAGAGAGCCGCTTTTGGATTTAGTATAAGCTGGCTGTATTTTCTGAAAGTCTTATCTGTCTGAAAATAGAATTTTGCATCTATGTGGACGATACTCATCATTCTGGAGGTTACTTCATCATTGAGGGAAGTGGACAGCACCATGGCCCGTCCATCTCCAAACTCATGAAGGAATTTCGCATATTTTTCAGCAAATGTCATTTTTATCTCCCATTTTGATTTTCTATGAATATGATCACGTGTGAAATACTATGTCGGCAGAAATAAATGCCTTATTCTTTACAGGGCTGTACCTTTATATTTACAGCAGCTGCTCAAATGTGTCATAAAACGTCGGATAGGATACATCCACGCACTTGCTGTCCAGTATTTTTGTGTTTCCCTCCGCCACTAATGCGGCGATAGAAAACGCCATGGCGATCCTGTGGTCGAGGAGTGTATGGATGGACGCGCCTTTTAATCGGCCGCCCCTGATGACCATTCCGTCCGCGGTGGGCGTGACGTCGCACCCCATTGCCTTCAAATTGTCAGTGACAGTCTCGATGCGGTCCGTCTCTTTTACTTTCAGTTCCGCAGCGTCTTTGATGACGGTTGTTCCTTCCGCCACGGCAGCCATGACCGCGATGACGGGGATCTCGTCAATCAGGGTGGGGATGATATCCCCTTCGACCGTCGTGCCGTGGAGATTACTTGTCCTGACAAGGATATCAGCTATTTTTTCACCGCCTTCAATACGTTCGTTCAGGAGTGTAATATCGCCGCCCATGTCTTCGCACACTTTCAGTATGCCCGCCCGGGTGGGGTTGATGCCTACATTTTCAATGAGAATTTCAGAATCAGGCACGATCAGTCCGGCCGCGATAAAGTAAGCGGCAGAGGAGATGTCCCCGGGAACGGTTATTTTCTGTCCGTATAACTCCTTGCACGGAGAAATGCTGGCTGTTGCCTTTGTGCTGTCCAGCGCATGGCTGGAGCGGATGTTCGCGCCAAACTCTTTGAGCATCAGCTCCGTATGGTTCCGGGACAGGGACGGCTCTGTGATAAATGTTGTCCCTTCTGCGTACAACCCGGCCAGAAGGACGCAGGATTTTACCTGTGCAGAAGCTACTGGGGAATCATAATGGATTCCATGGAGCCTGCCCGGCGAGATGTAGAGCGGGGCACACCCGTTTCTTAAAATGCTGGAAATATTCGCTCCCATCTGGGTGAGAGGAGCCATGATCCGTTTCATAGGGCGGGAGTTCAGCGATTCATCGCCGGAAAGCTTTGACTCAAATGGCTGTCCCGCGAGGATACCCGAGAGAAGCCTTGTGGTCGTCCCGCTGTTGCCGACGTCCAGTATATCAGTGGGGGCAGACAGTCCGTGGAGTCCCTTCCCATGGACGATAATCGTGTCGCCGTTTTCTTCAATATCTATCCCCATGGTGCGGAAGCAGCGGATTGTGGCAAGGCAGTCCGCACCCTTTAAGAAATTGTGTACCTCTGTGATTCCTTCCGCGATGGAGCCAAACATAATACATCTGTGTGAAATCGATTTGTCGCCCGGGACAGACACCTTTCCGCGAAGCCCGGTAATGCTGCATAATTCCATTTTGTTTATCCTCATCTTTCATATACAATATAACGGTATTTTTGAAGAAGCTCCGCCGCCTTTGCGGAGGACGCTCCGTCGTAAAATTCGATCCGCAGAACGCCTTCTTCAAATTCCCTGTTATGTATGATGCCGATATTTTTGATATTGATGTTATTGCTTGCGAGGATAGTGGCGATCGTCGCGATCCCGCCCGCCTCGTCAATGATGTCGCAGTATACGGCAAACTGCTTTTTGATCGGCCCGGCAGAGCTGTCCGGCATGGAATCGCGGTAGTCTCTCGATGATTCGAACAGTGTGTAAAGAGCCTTTTCATCGCCGGAGTCGAGGGCATCCTTCGCGGTTTTAAGCGCTTCAATATATTGTCCCAGTATATGGGAAATGTTTTCCCCGTTTTTCAAACAAATCTGCTGCCACATGACAGGAGAAGAGGATGCAATCCTTGTCAGATCCTTAAATCCCCCTGCCGCAAGGGCCTTCATCAGTTCATCCTCTGTGTCCGTGTCTCGCACGAAGTTGACAAGAGAAGAGGCGATGATGTGTGGAAGATGGCTGATGGTTCCCGTGACAAGGTCATGCTCGTGATAATCAAGCACGACCGGGAGCGCCTTTAGAGAAGATACGAAATCCTTATAAGCACGAACCTTTCCCTCGGATACTTTCGACGAGGGGGTCAGGATATAATAAGCGTTCTCTATAAGATGAGCCTTTGAGTTGGCAAAGCCGCTCTTTTCCGAGCCTGCCATGGGATGTCCGCCGATAAAATTTTCTTCCATGCCAAGAGCGGTGATCTCTTCATGGATCGAAGTTTTTACACTGCCTACATCAGTCAGGATGCAGCCGTCCTTCACGATTTCTTTTAGCTGAGAAAGGTAAGCAGTGTTACACGATACAGGCGCACACAGGAAAATGTAGCCGCACCCTTTGAAATTATCGTCAATAGAAGAACATGCCGTGTCTATCGTTCCCTCCTGCACGGCAAGGGCAAGCGTTTCCCTGCTTTTGTCAAATGCGACCAGTTCATGATCCGGGTAATATTTACGGATGGCTTTGGCGACAGAGCCGCCGATCAGTCCCAGTCCGATAAATCCTATCTTTGTTGAAGTCATATTCAGTCGGTCCTTTCGTAAGCGTGATACATGGTACATTTTAGCACGTTGCATTGTAAAAGTAAACCTGCCAGAACAAAGAGTTGACGCGTCCCTGAAATGCAGGATAAAAGAGACGGGATTTAAGCACATACTCTGTACAGTAAATAATCTGCGAAATAGGAAAAAAACTGGCGTACAATACGCATATCTTCTATAATACTATCGGCAAAAATGAATCCCGGACAAACAGGGATAAAATACTGATGTACAAGGGGGAAGAAGGATGAAATTGTTTTCGACACTCAGAGGGTACCGCTTGGAGTACCTTCCCAGAGATATATTTTCAGGCATTATCATAGCTGCGGTGTCCATACCGATCGCCATGGGATATGCGCAGATTGCCGGACTTCCGGCGGTATACGGACTGTACGGGTCTGTGTTTCCGATTCTTTTGTTTGCATTGTTTTCCACATCAAAGCAGTTTATATTCGGCGTGGACGCGACCCCGGCGGCATTGGTGGGCGGGGCGATAGCGGCTCACGGCTTCTCGGCAGGGTCAGAACAGGCGATGCTGTATATACCAATGGTGGCCTTGTTTACCGGGTTATGGCTGCTTTTATTTTATGCTTTGAAGGCGGACCGCATCGTTGACTTTATCTCTACGCCGGTTATGGGTGGATTTATCAGCGGTATCGCGGTGACTATCATCTTTATGCAGGTGCCCAAGCTGATGGGCGGCATGGCGGGGCGCGGCGAGATACTGGAGTTGTCCCGTCATATCTGGAATACACTGCCTTTTATCAACTGGCTGTCTCTTGCAATGGGGGTGGGCGCGCTGGTTTTACTGATCCTTGCGAAAAAATTCATCCCTAAGTTTCCCATGGCCATCGTGATCATGGCTCTGGGCGTGGCGTCTACGGTTTTCTTCCATGTGGACGAGTACGGGGTGCCTCTGCTCACGGCGGTTGAGCCGGGACTTCCTCACATTTTCATCCCCCAGTTTCACAGAGTAGATATCACTCACGCGGCAGGGCGCGGACTTATGGTGGCTGTGGTCGTGATGGCGGAAACCCTTCTTGCGGAGAATAATTTTGCGTCCAAGAACGGCTATAAGCTGAACATCCGTCAGGAAATCCTCGCCTGCGCGGCGGGCAATCTGGCGGCAGCGGCAGTGGGATGCTGTCCGGCAAACGGGAGTATATCAAGGACTTCCATGAACGAACAGTATGGCGGCAGGACGCAGGGAGTCTCCCTGACCGCCGCCGCTGCCATGGTGGTGATCCTTCTTACAGCCACGGGATTTATCGGGTATCTTCCTGTCCCGGTACTGACTGCCATCGTCATCTCCGCGTTGCTAAATGTAGTGGAGGGTCATCTTGCCGTGCGCCTTTTCAAGGTGAGCCGGGCGGAGTTTTATATTTTCATGGCCGCAGGAGCCGGAGTGCTTTGCATGGGAACAATCTATGGAGTTCTCATCGGCATTATCCTCTCCTTTGTGGCGATGATTTTGAAAGCGACCAATCCGCCGAGGGCATTTCAGGGAATGGTGCCGGGGCGGATGGGGTATTATGATCTGAGTAAGAACCGTTTCGCCTATCCCGTGGAGCATGTGCTTATTTACCGGTTCAGTGAGGATATGTTTTTCGCAAATATGAAGATCCTGCTTAAGGATATAGAGAGCGGCGTCAAAGAGGATACAAGGGTGGTCGTTCTGGACGCCGGGGCGGTAAACAGCATGGACTTCACCGCAGCGGACAGTATTGAGATGCTGGAAAAAAGTCTGGACAGACAGGGGATCAGGCTTTACATCACAGGCCATGACGACCGGATCAACGAACAGATGAGACATCTCGGCATCGGACACCTGATTGAGAGGGGAAGAGTGCGCAGGAATATTCTGGCGGCGCTTCTCGACGCGGGCATCGGTGTCCCGTGCAGGCTGGATATGCCAAAAGAAGATAAAAAACGGCTGAAGCGCCTCGGGGAATATGCCTATCCGCCGGGAGAAGAGAACACGCTTGAGGAATTTATCTGGGCATTTGGCGTCGGGGCGGATCAGGAGATTGAGAAACGGGCTCTTGATGTAGCCGGGAAGCTTGCCACGATTGAAGATGTGCGGAAGCTCTCACAGAGCGGTGTGGATAAGTTCGTAGAGTCGTGGGGGCATCTGGGAGAACTGGATGAGGATCTGCTTATCATATCCGTTGAAAAGCATCTTGATAAGGCGGGCAGAGAAGTCAGAAATGAAAAGCAGGCGGCTGTTGAGCTTCTTGAGAAACGAAGGAGAAAATTAAGAGACAGGCTGTTAAAAGAACATCCCGAGATGCTGGAATATCTTGAGGAGAGCAGGGAACACAGGATCGAGAGAAAGAAAAAAGGGAAATATGTATAAAAAAATTACTCAAAAACTGTAAAAATACAACAAAATGCAAATAATTTAAAAAAATAGGGACTCCAGTCCTATTTTGGACATGTTTTTATGGTACAATAATTTTTGGAAACTGAGTTTGATAACAGACGAGGATCAAAGGAGGAACGTATTCATGAAAAAAAGAATTTTGGCAATGCTACTTGCAGGGGCAATGGTCTTTTCACTGGCAGCCTGCGGTTCCGGCAATGACAGCGGAAGTGACAGCGGCTCAGGAGACGACGGCGGCTCGTCAGGCGGGGAGATGAACATCGCCATGGTCACTGACTCTGGGGATATTACGGATCAGAGCTTTAACCAGACCACTTATGAGTCATCCAAGGCGTGGGCTGAGGAGAACGGCGTGGAATTTAATTACTACAAGCCGGAGAGCGACTCTGACGAGGCGAGAACCGCAAGTATCGATCAGGCGATCGCCAACGGGGCAAACGTGGTTGTTCTGCCGGGATATCTGTTTGCGGCGTCCGTCATCGAGGCGTCCGAGCTGTATCCTGACGTGAAGTTCGTGGCTCTTGACATGGGAGCAGGCGATATCCTTGAAAAGGGCGTCGGCGAAGGATATACCTTCAATCCGGATGACTATGATGTGACAGAGTATTACAATACAGACAACGTATACTGCGCTACTTATCAGGAAGAGCTTTCCGGATACATGGCAGGATATGCGGCAGTAAAGATGGGATACAAGCATCTCGGATTCCTCGGCGGAATGGCAGTGCCGGCTGTTGTGCGTTTCGGATACGGATATGTTCAGGGCGCTGACGAGGCCGCAAAGGAGCTGGGCATCACAGATGAAGTGAGCGTTGAGTATGTTTACGGCGGACAGTTCTACGGCGACGCTGACATCACGGCTTATATGGACACATGGTACAACTCCAACGGAGTAGAGGTCGTATTCGCATGCGGCGGCGGTATCTACACATCAGCGGCAGAGGCGGCAGCCAAGACAGGCGGCAAGGTGATCGGAGTTGACTCTGATCAGGCGCCGATCATCGACACATACGGCGAAGGACTTACGATTACTTCGGCTATGAAGGGTCTTGCAGTCACAGTAGACACAGTCCTTACTGAGATCGCGGCAGGCAACTGGGACAACTATGTCGGAAAGATCGATTCACTGGGTCTTGTATCCGAGACACCGGAGGAGAACTTCGTACAGCTCCCGATCGAGTCTACACAGTGGGACGACGGATTTACAGAGGATGATTACCGTGAGCTCGTAGCCGCATTGTACAACGGGGACATCACAGTTTCCAACGACACAGCGGAAATGCCGGCGACAGACATTACAGTAACAGATTACGGCAGCATTAAATAAATGATCTAAAACAAAGAGGGTCAGGCTGAGGGCCTGTCCCTCTTTTTACGATAGCGACGGACACGAGAGGAGGCAGTGGAGAATGGCAGAGTATGCGATAGAGATGCTGAACATCACGAAGAGATTCCCCGGCATTGTGGCGAATGACAATATCACGCTCCAGTTGAAAAAAGGGGAGATACACGCTCTGTTAGGAGAAAACGGCGCGGGAAAGTCCACGCTTATGAGTGTACTCTTCGGACTGTATCAGCCGGAGGAGGGCGAGATCCGCAAGGACGGGAAAAAGGTGGAGATCAAGGACCCCAACGACGCGAATGAGCTGGGGATCGGAATGGTGCATCAGCATTTTAAGTTGGTGGAATGTTTCAGCGTCCTTGACAATATCATTTTAGGCGTGGAGACAACAAAGGGCGGTTTCCTGAAGAAAAAGGAAGCAAAGAAAAAGGTAATGGAGCTGTCCGAAAAGTACGGTCTTGCGGTAGACCCCGACGCGCTGATCGAAGACATCACCGTTGGGATGCAGCAGAGGACGGAGATATTGAAGATGCTCTACCGCGATAACGACATCCTTATCTTTGACGAGCCTACGGCCGTTCTCACACCGCAGGAGATACAGGAGCTTATGTCCATCATGAAGAATCTGGCGGCGGAGGGAAAGAGCATCCTCTTTATCACTCACAAGCTGGCGGAGATCATGCAGGTGTCAGACCGCTGTACCGTACTCAGGAAAGGAAAGTACATCGGAACTGTTGAGACGAAGGATACGACCCCTGAGAAGCTGTCCACTATGATGGTGGGACGCGATGTCAGCTTTGTAGTGGAGAAGGAGGCCGCGAAGCCGGGAGACGTTGTTCTTGACGTCAGGGATATGACCGTAGCGTCAAAGCACCATAAGAACAATGCGGTGAACAATGTTTCTCTACAAGTCCGAAGAGGCGAGATCGTGTGCATCGCCGGGATTGACGGAAACGGACAGACGGAGTTCGTCTACGGGTTGACAGGATTAGAGCCGCTCACAGGCGGAACGATCACCATGAACGGGGCGGATATCACCCATGCTCCGATCCGTAAACGCCTGACGTCGGGGATGAGCCATATCCCGGAGGACAGGCATAAGCACGGTCTGGTGTTGGATTATACACTGGAGGACAATATCATTCTCCAGCGCTATTTTGAGCCGGAGTTTACGAATAAGGCGGGATTTCTGAAAAGAAAACCGATCCGTGAGTATGCCGATCGTCTGATCGGACAGTATGACGTGCGCTCAGGTCAGGGAGCGGTGACGACGGCGCGCTCCATGTCCGGCGGAAACCAGCAGAAAGCGATCGTTGCCAGAGAGATCGACAAAAATCCGGAGCTTCTCGTGGCGGTACAACCCACGCGCGGTCTGGACGTGGGGGCGATCGAGTATATCCACAAACAGCTTGTGGCGCAAAGAGACGCGGGGAAAGGCGTTCTGCTCGTCAGTCTGGAACTGGACGAGGTGATGAACGTATCTGACCGGATCTTAGTTATGTACGAGGGAGAGATCGTAGGTGAATTCGATCCGAAGAAGGTTACGGTAGAAGAGCTTGGACTTTATATGGCGGGTTCTAAGAAACATACACCGGGCGCTGAAACAGACGCAGCGGGCAAGGCAGAAGACGCTGCGGGAACGGAAGCAGACGCAGCGGACACCGGAAAGGAGGCGGGCGGCAGATGAGCGGAAATACTAGAAAAAAGACAGGACTTTTAAGGAACAGCGCCATCCAGACGGTCATCGGATCTCTTCTCTGTATCCTGATTGGTCTTCTGATCGGTTATATCGTGCTGCTGATCATCAATCCCGGCGGCGCGTGGAAAGCAATCATGGCGATCATGAAGAATTTCCTCTATTATCCCAGTCCCGTGGCGGCGATGAAATATTTCGGCTCCACGCTGGTCAAGGCGTCCGCGCTTCTGATGTGCTCCTTATCCGTGCTTTTTGCATGGAAGGTGGGACTTTTCAATATCGGAGCTGCAGGACAGTATGTAGTAGGGGCGGGAGCAAGCCTGTACTGCGCACTGAAGCTGGGACTTCCGTGGTATGCCTGCCTGATCGCGGCGGTTGTTGCGGCGGCAGTTGTGGGCGGCATCTCAGGCGCGCTTAAGGCATATCTTAATGTAAACGAGGTTATTTCCTGCATCATGCTCAACTGGATCAGCCTCTATTGCGTCAATATGCTGCTGACAAAGGTAAAAGAACAGTCCACCCCCTATACGAAAGGACTGGAGGGTACGAACAAAAGCGCGCTTCTCCCGACGGTCGGACTGGATAAGCTGTTCGCGAACAATAAGTTTGTTACCGTTGGACTGATTCTTGCGGTCGCGGCGGCAGTCCTTGTGTGGATCGTCATGGGCAAGACAAAGCTAGGCTATGAGCTGAAAGCAACAGGACTGAATAAAAACGCCGCAAAATACTGCGGTATGAATGAGAAGAGGAACATTATCCTGACAATGATGATCGCGGGCGGACTTGCAGGTCTGGGCGCAGGTATCTTCTACCTGACAGGGATTGAGCAGTGGATGGTGCAGCAGACAAGCGTACCGGCGATGGGATTCAACGGCATCGCGGCGGCTTTCCTCGGCGGATCAAGTCCTATCGGAGCGATCTTTTCCTCTTACTTTATCCAGCACATCACAAGCGGGGGAACTTATGTGGACACGACGATGTACTGTACGCAGATCTCAGATCTGATCTCTGCGTTTATCATCTATCTGTGCGGCTTTGTTCTCTTCTTTAAGACGTGGCTGAACAGGCTGCTGGACAGAAGAGAAGAAAGACAGCTTACAAAAGAACAGAAAGGGGGCGGGGCGTAATGTTGTTATTGATCCAGTATACACTGATATTTGCGTCTGTTCTGGTGCTTGTGGCGTTGGGAGGATGCTTCTCGGAGCACAGCGGCGTCATCAACATCGGTCTGGAAGGAATCATGGTAATCGGCGCACTCGGAGGCGCTCTTATGATGAAATATGCGGCGGCAGGTATGGCGGCGCCTCTGCTGATCCTGCTTGTCATTGTGGCAAGCGTGATCTCAGGCATGATCTTTTCCCTGCTCCTTGCAGTGGCCGCGATCCGCTTCAATGCAGACCAGACGCTGGTAGGGACAGCGCTCAATCTTCTGGGCCCGGCGGCGGCAGTCGTTCTGGTAAGGGCAATCAACACTGCGGAGAGCGTAGATAACGTATCCTCCACTGTGGCTTATGGGACGGCAAAAAAAGCTTTCCTCGTCAATATCAACGGCTTTGAATTCAATTGGTTCATGCTGATTGCGTTCCTTTTGCTGATCGCGTCCTATATCGTGCTGTACAAGACAAGATTCGGCCTGAGGCTGTGCGCGTGCGGCGAGCATCCGCAGGCAGCGGATTCTGTCGGTATCAACGTGTATAAAATGCGTTATGCGGGCGTACTTATATCAGGAGCGCTCGGCGGACTTGGCGGACTGGTGTACATCACTGCAGGAGTCAGTGAGTGGAAGTTTGAGAACGGGGTGGCGGGTTTTGGCTTCCTCGCCCTCGCGGTTATGATCTTCGGACAGTGGAGACCAATCAGTATCGGTCTGGCGGCGCTGCTCTTCGGACTGTTCCGCGCGCTTTCCAACGTGTACACAGGATTTGACGCTCTCGTGGCGTTAAAGCTTCCCAGCACAGTTTACAATATGCTGCCGTACATTATCTCCCTCTTAGTCCTTGCCTTTGTTTCTAAGAAGTCAAGGGCGCCCAAAGCGGAAGGTATCCCTTATGACAAGGGACAGAGATAGAGGCATCCCGGAAGAAGGGCAGTCATGGCGGATGGCAGGCAAATAAGCGCTGTATTTCCATGAGCTTAGTTGAGGCTTCGGCAGGCTGCTTCGCGGGTACAGAAAGAGAGGAATTGACATGAAGAATTATTCAGAGGATCCGGGCAGACAGTATCATATTCAGGTAGCCAAAGGCGAAGTGGGACGCTATGTGATCATGCCCGGCGATCCAAAGAGATGTGCGAAAATCGCGGAATATCTCGATGATCCGGTTCTTATCGCGGACAACAGAGAATATGTGACATATACAGGAACATTAGACGGGGTGAAGGTAAGCGTTACATCCACCGGGATCGGCGGCCCCTCGGCTTCCATTGCCATGGAAGAGCTGTACCGCTGCGGCGCGGATACGTTTATCCGCATCGGAACCTGCGGGGGGATGCAGACAGAGGTAAAAAGCGGCGACGTGGTGATCGCCACGGGCGCAGTCCGCATGGAGGGAACGAGCAGGGAGTACGCTCCCATCGAGTACCCGGCCGTTCCGAACCTTGGTGTGACGAATGCGCTTGTGGAGGCCGCGGGGAAGCTGGAAACAGACTACCATACCGGGGTAGTGCAGTGCAAGGATTCTTTCTACGGTCAGCACGAGCCAGAGGTAAAGCCTGTGAGCTATGAGCTGCTCAATAAATGGGAGGCGTGGAAACGTCTCGGCTGTCTGGCCTCAGAGATGGAATCCGCCGCGCTCTTCATCGTGGCAAGCCACCTGCGGGTGAGGACGGGTTCCTGTTTCCTCGTGGTGGCAAATCAGGAGAGAGAGAAGCTCGGGTTGGAAAATCCGGTGGTGCATGACACCGACATGGCGATCCGGGTGGCGGTAGAAGCAGTCCGCAGGCTTATAAAAGCGGACGAAAAAGCATAATACGGTTTGAACAGACTGCGAAACAGGCAGGCAGACCGCGAAAGAGAACGAGACAAACGGGTGTGACTGTCCCGCACGGAATCGGGGGAACAATCTCGGAGCGAGTGCGGGACAGTTTCAATAAATATGCGCGGGACAGTTCCGGCAGACAGGAGAAGGATTATGGATCAGAAAGAGATATTAAAGCATGTAGATCATACACTGCTGCTTCAGGGAGCAGCGTGGGAGGAGATCAAGTTAATTTGCGACGACGCGGTAAAATATGGGACGGCGTCAGTGTGTATTCCCCCAAGCTATGTGAAACAGGCGGGCGAGTATCTGGACGGCAAAATGCCAGTCTGCACGGTCATCGGCTTCCCTAACGGATACATGACCACAGCGGCAAAGGAATTTGAGACAAAGGACGCTCTATCAAACGGCGCCTCTGAGATCGATATGGTCATCAATATCGGATGGCTCAAAGACAAAAAATACGATCTGATCGAAGAGGAGATCCGTACGCTGAAACAAGCCTGCGGTGAAAAGATATTAAAGGTCATCATTGAGACCTGTCTTCTGACGGAAGAAGAGAAGATCAAAATGTGCGAGATCGTGACAAAAGCGGGGGCGGATTATATCAAGACATCCACCGGGTTCTCGACGGCGGGAGCCACATTTGACGATATCCGCCTGTTTTCACAGCATATCGGACCGAATGTTAAGATGAAGGCAGCAGGCGGGATCTCATCTCTGGATGACGCGGAGAAGTTCCTTGAGCTGGGAGCGGATCGTCTGGGTACGAGCAGGATCGTCAAGCTTGTGAAAAACGAAGAAGCGACGGGATACTAGAGGAGCATGTTACATGGACGGACAGAAGGATTGCGGCATGGAGAAAAAACAGATTGAAGAACTGATCGATACAGCGATCCGCCAGCTTGAATTTTCATACACCCCGTATTCAGGGTTTAAGGTAGGGGCGGCGCTTTTGGCAAAAGACGGCAAAGTCTACGGCGGCTGCAACATTGAGAATGCGGCTTACGGACCGACGAACTGCGCGGAGCGGACCGCCTTTTTTAAAGCGGTCAGCGAAGGGGTGCGCAAGTTCGACGCCATATGTATTGTGGGCGGAAAAGACGGTGTGCTGACAGACTACGCCGCGCCCTGCGGTGTGTGCCGTCAGGTGATGATGGAGTTCTGTGATCCGGAGACATTTCAGGTGATCCTCGCTACAGGAAAGGATCACTATGACGTGTTTACGCTCAAAGAGCTTCTTCCCCTTGGATTTGGGCCGGCAAATCTGGGTTGATTTTAGCTTGCAGGAGGAATAAGGATGGACAGATATAAAAGAGTTTTTGTGATTGTGCTCGACTCACTGGGAATCGGAGCGATGCCGGACTCAGAGAAGTTCGGGGATACAGATGTGGATACATTCGGCCATATCGTTGAGAAGATGGGAGAGCTGGACATTCCGAATCTGCGGAAATTAGGTATGCTGAACCTCCATCCCGCAGGCAGGATGACAGGGGTGGAGCAGCCGCTTGGCTATTATATGCGCCTTTCGGAGGCCAGCAACGGTAAAGATACCATGACCGGACACTGGGAGATGATGGGCATACGCACGGACAGACCGTTTCTTACATTCACGGAGACAGGATTCCCGCCGGAGCTGATAGCGGAGCTTGAGAAGCGCTGCAAAAAACGTGTGATCGGGAACAAAAGCGCCAGCGGGACTCAGATCATCGAGGAGCTGGGAGAGGAAGAGATTGAGACGGGAGCGATGATCGTCTACACATCGGCGGACTCCGTACTGCAGATATGCGGAAATGAGGAAACCTTTGATCTGGCGAACCTGTACCGCTGCTGTGAGATCGCCCGGGAGATCACCATGAAAGATGAGTGGAGAGTAGGGCGCGTCATCGCAAGGCCCTATGTGGGAAAGAAAAAGGGTGAGTTTAAGCGCACCAGCAACCGTCACGACTATGCCCTCAAGCCTACCGGGGCGACTGCACTCAACGCACTGAAGGACGCTGGGTTGGATGTGATCGGCGTGGGAAAGATCAACGATATTTTCTGCGGTGAAGGAATCACGAAAACATATCACTCAGACAGTTCCGTCCACGGGATGGAGCAGACGATTGAGATCAGCAGGGAAGATTTCCACGGACTTTGCTTCGTCAACCTTGTGGACTTTGACGCTCTGTGGGGGCATCGGAGAGATGTAGAAGGATACGCCCAAGAGATTGAGAAGTTTGACAGGAGCTTAGGAGTGCTGCTGGAAGAATTAAGGGACGATGATCTGCTTATTATCACTGCGGATCACGGGAATGACCCCACCTACACCGGGACAGACCACACCAGAGAGTATGTGCCCTTCCTCGCTTACGCAAAAGGAATGGAACAGAGCGGTAATCTCGGGGAAGGAGATACGTTTGCCGTGGTCGGCGCTACCGTGGCGGATAATTTCGGCGTGAATATGCCGGAGGGAACAATCGGAGCTTCGATACTGGGCAGGCTGATATAAGCAGGCTGCTGTCACTGAGCATATTCAGAATAAACAGGTATGGATAAGAGGGCACGAGCAGGCTGGCAGAAGATGAACTGACGCAGGATATGCGGCAGAGGAGGACAGGATGGGACATGGATTTCTATATGAGGCGCTGCCTTTTTTAGAGGGACTGAGCAAAGAGGAGCAGGGACAGTTTGTGGAATACTTCAGGACAGCTCCCCTCTGGCTCATTGATTCTTTCCGGATAGAAAAAGTGAAGAAGGGAACAGTGTTCACAAGAGAGGGAGAACCCGCGGACACGGTCTTTTTCATCGCGGGCGGCACGATCGCCGCGACAGACTACAGGATGTACGGGATGCCCTATGATTACCGGAGATATAATCGTGTGTATGCGTTCGGGGCGATGGAGATCCTCATCAATGTGGATAAGTACATGACGACTCTCCGCGCGGCGTCGGATTGTACGATTGCCATGCTCCCGAGGGCAAAATATGAGAAATGGCTGTTCTCGGACATAAACGCATTAAGATATGAGACAATGCGGATGGGTTCGGATCTGCTCAATGAATCAAGGGACAACCGCCTTTTCCTTTTTGTGCAGGGGCCGGAGAGACTGGCACTGCTTTTTGTAAAGAGGTATGAGCAGTACGGGAAAAAAGGTGTTTTAAGCATTAAGAGAAGCAGGCAGAATCTGGCGGATGAGACGGGTCTGTGTATCAAGACGATCAGCAGAGGGGTCAAGAGATTTATGGAAGAAGGCCTGATCACGAAAGAAGGGAATCAGATCATGATCGACCGGGTTCAGTATGAAGGCTTAAAGCAGATGATTTCATCCAAAATTTATTTAGATTAGGCAATTTAAATTAGAGCATATCGCACCAGAGATAAAATCTCTCGTGCGATATGCTCTTTTATGGTGTTGTGAACGTGAAAAAACCGCCGTATGGAAGATTTTTGTTAATCAAGCTGGCCCATTAATCGGATACTCTCCGTGATCAGACGCGTGAAATCAGCAGCCACCTTATCAGCCGTCTCCTGCACTTCCTTGTGATCCAGCGGACGGTCTGACATTCCTGCCGCCAGATTTGTGATGCAGGAGATGCCGCACACCTCAAGACCCATGTGGCGCGCTGCTATTGCCTCGCATGCCGTGCTCATCCCTGCGGCGTCCCCGCCGATGGCGCGGCACATACGGATCTCTGCCGGTGTCTCATATGCGGGGCCTGTGAACTGTACGTACACCCCTTCTTTGAGAGACACTCCTGTATTTTCCCCCGCTTTTTTGATGATGTCTCTGAGACGTCTGCTGTACACCTCGGACATGTCCGGGAAGCGGGTGCCTAGAGACTCTTCGTTCGGCCCGATCAGGGGACTTGGAACAAGAGAGGTGATGTGATCGGTGATGATCATGAGAGTGCCCGGGTGGAAATCATAATTCACACCCCCGGCAGCGTTGGTGAGGATGACTTTTTTAACACCCATCTTTCCCATCAGACGGATGGGAAGTACAACGTCCTGCATCGGATAGCCTTCATAATAATGTACGCGCCCCTGCATTGCTACAACAGGCACTCCCTTTACGTATCCGAAGAGGAAACGTCCCTTGTGACCGGATACGGTAGAGATCGGAAATCCTTCGATGTCGGCATACTCAAGGGTTTCCTCGATTTGCATTGTCTCCGCGTAATCTCCGAGTCCTGATCCCAGAACCAGTCCGATCTCAGGACGGAAGCTGATCTTTTCACTTACCGCTTCTGCGCATTTTAATAATTTTTCATAGAAAGTATTCATATGATCTCCTCCCTTTTCTTCCACTCAGACTTTACAAAGCCAATCCGTTGAAAGATGATTTTGAAGACAGCAAGACTGCCGCTCCGTATTACATATAGACTAACTGATTTCAGGGAATATAAAAAGGACTTAAGTCTTATTTTTTGTTTTACTTTAGTTCTTTGGGCATATTATACAAATTAGAGGATGTGAATTTGGGCAAATTGCCAGTAATAGTTCAGCCATTTGATTCGGACGCTTCCTAC
>DWYT01000102.1 GCA_019118545.1 Candidatus Mediterraneibacter merdavium
TCGTGTCGCTGGTTCGATTCCGGCTCTGGGCATTTTCTTTTGCAAAAAGAAAGATATAACTGAATAGGGGCGTGTAGCTCAGGTGGTAGAGCACTTGACTTTTAATCAAGTTGTCCGGGGTTCGAATCCCCGCACGCTCATGTATGAAAAGGCGGAAACCCTATAGGATTTGAAAGGATTTCCGCCTTTTTTGAAGTTACTCTCTCCTGCAGTTCGTGGTTGACTGCCGTCATTCCCCTCCGGGGCCATCACGCCGGGGTACTTCATCCGGGATCACATTCGTGGCGTTGGTCGGAGGAGGGAGGATGATCTCGGGGATAGGTTTTCCCTGATCGGTGCTTCCGTCTCTTTCGCCGTTTTTCTTAGGCGGGCAGTATCTTATCTCTCTCATGGTCTTGCCTCCTTTGCGTGTTAAAGCCGATATACATAAGGGATCTTATATATCGTGCTGTGTAAGTTAGTATGCGGGAAAAAGAAGGTAAATATACAGGCTTTCCTGATTGAATCCGACCGGGAATATGATATGATAAAAAGGCAGGAAGATATTTGTGACACAAGAAAAGCCGGTGGTACGCCGGCTGAGAAGAGGGAACTATATGTAAAAAAGCACGACTGCTTTATTTGTCTATTAAGATAAACCACGAATGTGAGCAATGTGTGTCGATCTTATAAAAATGAAGTTAAGTTTTGAGAAAGGAAAATGAAAAAAATGAAGCCTTCATTAACTTTTAAAACGCAGAAAATGAAAGCGGCCTCCCTTGGAAAAGAAGATACTGTACCTAGTCTGGTAGGCGATCTCATCATACAGAACGAGCTTGATTTTCAGGTAGGGGAGGAGGACGAGCTGTACGGCGGCTACGGGAGAGTGATGAACTCGTATCCTTACAGTAAGTTTTCCTGCTATGACAGAGAGTTGAAGGATGTGGACGTGAATACGGCTGTACTGGAAAACGATCACCTGAAAGCGGTGTTTCTTCCTGAGCGGGGTGGAAGGCTGTGGAGTCTGTGGGATAAGGAGAGGGAAAGGGAATTACTTTTTACAAACCCTGTACTGCGTTACGGCAACCTCGCGGTCAGAAACGCATGGTTTAGCGGAGGGGTGGAGTGGAATATCGGCGTCATCGGACACACGCCTCTTACAACATCGACACTATTTACGGCAACGCTTGAGCGGGCGGACGGAAGTCCCGTGCTGCGTATGTATGAGTATGAAAGGATACGTCAGGTCACTTATCAGATGGACTTCTGGCTGGGAGAAGAGGATCGATTTTTAAATGCGAGGATGCGGATCGTCAACTTCGGCAACGACGTAGTGCCGATGTACTGGTGGAGCAATATTGCGGTTCCCGCGTCAAAAGAGGGCAGGATCATCACTCCGGCAAGAAAAGCGTTTACATCAGCGAAGGGGTTGGTATATAAGACGGATATTCCTTTTGTAAATGGCGTGGACGTTACGCGTTACGACAACATTCCTGAGTCGGTTGACTATTTCTTTGAGCTGGAGTCCTGTGACCCGAAATATATCGCACATGTGGACGGAACAGGATATGGACTGCTCCAGATGTCAACGGACAGGCTCCGTGCGAGGAAGCTGTTCGCGTGGGGGAAGAAGACCGCGTCCGATCACTGGCAGGAATTTCTTTCTACTGAGCATGAAGGGAAATATGTGGAGATCCAGGCAGGACTTGCGAAGACGCAGTACGGATGTCTGCCAATGTCGCCGCATACGGCGTGGGAGTGGCTCGAGAGATACGGGGCAGTCTCCCTGTCTGAGGAAGAGCGGAGGCAGGGATTTGCAAGCCTTCGGGATGCGGTTACAAAGAGGATCGGAGAGAATCCCGCTTTTCAGGAGATGGGATGTGTGCTTGAGAGTACCAAAGAGATGGCGTGTCAATGTGCAGAGGTAAAGATAAAAGGAAGCGGCTACGGCGCGATGAAAAATCGGGAACGGGCGCTGGAGGGCAGACCGCCCATATCGGAGCATCTGGATTTTGGCGCTCCGGAGGAAAAGCAGGAAGTATGGCTTCGCTTTCTTGAGGACGGAGCGCTCACCTGTCCTGATCCGAAGGATGCGCCGGGACTCTATCCCAATGACGAGAGCATTTACATGAAGCTGAAAGAGACGATCAAAAGTAAGAATAAAGACAACTGGTACGCCCATTACAATCTGGGACTGTATTATTTCTTAAAAGGCAGATATAAGAAAGCGTACAGAGCGTTTCAGACGTCCGCGGATATGCGGAAGAACGCGTGGGCATATCATGGGATGGCGTCAGCGGCTGTCATGCGTGGGCGGAATAAAAAGGCGCGAAAAGCGATGAGAAAAGGGATCGCCATGCGGGAAAAGGATATGTCCTATTTAAAGGAAGGATTCCGTATTCTGCAGATGAGCGGTGGTTATGAAGAAATATGCAGTCTCTACAGCGGTTTAAAAAGGCGTTTTCAAAAGGATGGCAGGCTTCGTCTTTTCTATATCAAGGCCCTTCATGAAACGGGGAGAAGCAGGGAAGCGCGCGAACTTCTGAATGCGGACGGCGGACTTGTGGTGAATGATATCCGCGAAGGCGAGCTGTCTCTGGGTGAACTCTGGCTTGCACTGGAGAGAACGGTGGGAGAAGAGCCGGATCAGGTGCCTTACCGATTCGATTTTCATTCAGCATGAGTATCTACAGACACAGGGAAAGGGAGACGGACTGTTGACGGAGTATTTGTATCAAAAGTTGAAAAACTATGAAGCATCAGATCATTACGGGTTCCATATGCCGGGGCATAAGAGGAATGCTGCCCTGACCGGAGCAGATCTTCCCTACGGCATCGATATCACGGAGATCGAGGGGTTTGACGACCTTCATCATGCGGATGGGATACTAAAACAGGCTGAAGAGAGAGCAGCCAACGTATTTCGCGCGGAGGAAACCCATTATCTCATCAATGGGGGTACAGCCGGTATCTTAAGCGCGGTGCTGGGGAGTACAAGGCGGGGAGATAAAGTGGCCATGGCGAGGAATTGTCATAAGTCCGTATATAATGCGGTGCTTATGAACGAACTGCGCCCGGTCTATCTCTATCCAAAGATCGTGGAAGATACCGGGATCAATGGAGAGATAACAGTCCGTGAGACAGAGCGTGTGTTGGCGGAGCACCCGGATATACGGGTAGTTGTCATTACGTCCCCTACTTATGATGGGGTCGTATCGGATGTGAAAAGCATTGCCCGCGCTGTCCATGAGAGAGGAGCCGTGCTCATTGTCGATGAAGCGCACGGGGCGCATTTCGGATTTCATCCGTATTTTCCGCAGAATAGTAACCAGCAGGGGGCGGATATCGTGATCCACAGCCTGCATAAGACACTTCCCGCACTGACGCAGACAGCGCTTTTGCACATGAATGGGGAGGGCGCGGACAGGAACCGGG
Organism: Candidatus Mediterraneibacter merdavium; assembly: GCA_019118545.1. Classification (GTDB taxonomy): domain Bacteria; phylum Bacillota; class Clostridia; order Lachnospirales; family Lachnospiraceae; genus Mediterraneibacter; species Mediterraneibacter merdavium. The sequence continues at coordinate 3,415 of DWYT01000102.1, forward strand.
TGCGGCAATATCTGCATATGCTGCAGTCAAGCAGTCCGTCCTATGTGCTGATGGCGGGGATTGATGAATGTGTCCGTTTACTGGGTGAGAGCGGGACAGAGCTTTTTGAGCGGTATGTCCGTCTTTTGGATAAGACGAGAAAAAGACTGCAAGACCTGCGTAGTCTGGAGCTGACAGAGACAGCACATTATGACTGCTCCAAGCTTCTGATTTCCACGAAGAGATGTGAAAATACAAAGATATTTACAGGGAAAGAATTATATAGTATTTTAAATAAAAAATATCTGCTTCAAATGGAAATGGCATCTTCTTCTTATGTTATTGCGATGACATCTCCGGCGGATACAGCCGAAGGAATGGAGAGATTAGCGTCCGCTTTGGAGGAAATCGACAGGGAACTTGCGGGCGGCAAGAGGATTGAAAGAGTGAATCCGGCTCTGCGAAATTACGGCGCAGATACGAATGAGCAGATATACTCTCCCGCCCGGGCGGCTGAGCTTGCAGAGCAAGCGGAAAAGGAAACTATTCCGCTGGGAGAGTGCACAGGTAGGATAGTTCTGGAATATACATATATTTATCCGCCGGGCATCCCGCTGACAGTGCCGGGAGAGAGAGTCTCAGCGGGGACTGCCGGGATGTTCAGACGGTATGAGAAGTCAGGACTCCGGATTGAGGGGACAAAAGTGCCGGGAATGATAGAGGCGCTGACAGAAAAAGAATAGCGCAAAGGGCAAAAAGGATAGAAGCTGGAGAGGAATCGACGGATGGGAAAGATTTATTATGTGATGGGGAAGAGTTCTTCGGGGAAGGACACGATCTATAAGATGCTGCTGGAACGGCATCCGCAGTTCCACACGGTAGTGCCGTACACCACACGTCCGATCCGTGAGGGAGAAAGAGACGGAGTGGAATATTTCTTCGTCGATGCGGAGGAGCTTCATGAGATGCAGGAGGCGGAGAAGATTATCGAGATGCGCTCCTACAATACAAAGTGCGGGATATGGACATATTTTACAGCGGACGACGGGCAGATCGATCTGGACAGATACGACTATCTGATGATCGGTACGCTGGTGTCCTACCGGGCGCTCAGAGAGTATTTCGGTGAGGAAAGGCTTGTTCCGATTTATATTGAGGTGGAGGACGGACTGCGCCTTTCAAGGGCGCTGGAGCGGGAGCGCAGGCAGGCAGAGCCGAAGTACGCGGAGATGTGCAGACGGTTCCTTGCGGATACAGAGGATTTCTCCGAGGAAAATATAAGGGCGGCGGGGATCATATACAGATTTCAGAACACGGAGCTGGAGAAATGTGCCAGTGAGATCGAAAGACATATAGGGGTATGACTTTGCCCGATATTATGCTATACTAAAAAAGTACACCTTTTTGAGGAAAAATGTTATACAATAGAAGTGGTACTGGAGGATAATATATCCCATGGAGAATTTCTATATGGCAGGTGATAAATATGAGCAGCTTTAAAGACGTAGTCGGTCATAAAAACATTATAAAATACATTCAGAACGCAGTAACCGCCGAGGCGGTTTCCCACGCATATATCCTGAACGGGGAGAGAGGATCGGGCAAGAAGCTGCTCGCGAATCTCTTCGCCATGAGTCTGCAGTGTCAGGACAGAGATGAAGACGGCGAGGCATGCGGGAAATGCCAGTCGTGCAGACAGGTGCTCAGCGGAAACCAGCCGGATATTATTCGTGTGACGCATGAGAAACCAAATACGATCAGCGTTGATGATATCCGCGAGCAGGTTAATAATGACATCGTCATCCGCCCGTACAGCAGCAAATATAAAGTTTATATTATCGCGGACGCGGATCTTATGAGCGTACAGGCGCAGAACGCGCTTCTTAAGACGATCGAGGAGCCGCCGCAGTACGCGGTCATTATGCTTCTTACAGAAAACGCGGAGACGCTTCTTCCGACGATACGTTCCAGATGTGTAATGATGAAGCTGAGAAATATTAAGGATCAGCTTGTAAAAAAATATCTCATGGAACAGCTTGAGGTTCCGGATTACAAGGCTGATGTATGCGTTGCCTTCGCGCAGGGTAATATGGGGAAGGCCATCATGCTGGCGAACTCCGAGTATTTCAATGAAATTAAAGAAGAAGCTGTGCATCTGCTGAGAAATATCGACGAGATGACCGTACCGGATCTGGTGGAAGCGGTGAAACGCTCCATGACATATAAGATGGAGATCAACGATTATCTGGATATTATCGCTGTATGGTACAGGGACGTGCTGATCTACAAAGCGACAAAAAATGTGGACAGAGTCGTATTTTCTGACCAGATGAGGGCGATCAAGGAGAGGGCAAGCAAGAGTTCCTACGAAGGGATTGAGAATATCCTCGACGCTATAGAAAAAGCAAAAGCAAGACTGAAAGCCAACGTTAATTTTGAACTGACGATGGAACTGCTTTTACTGACAATAAAGGAGAACTGACAAAATGACGAAAGTGATCGGAGTGAGATTCCGCACAGCGGGCAAGATCTATTTCTTTGCCCCGGGAAAGTTTAACATAAAGCAGGGCGACAATGTCATCGTAGAGACAGCGCGCGGCGTAGAATTCGGGCGGGTAGTCAGCGGCCCGAAGGATGTAAAGGATGAAGAAGTGATCCAGCCGCTGAAATTTGTTATCCGCCTTGCGAACGACCATGACCGGAAGATTGTGGAGAAGAATAAGCAGAGGGAAAAAGAGGCGTTTAAGATCTGCCTTGAAAAGATCCGCAGGCATGAGCTGGAGATGAAGCTCATTGATGTGGAGTATACGTTTGACGGAAATAAAATATTATTTTACTTTACAGCGGACGGCCGCATAGACTTCCGTGAGCTTGTAAAGGACTTGGCGGCAGTGTTCCGCACAAGGATCGAGCTGCGCCAGATCGGCGTCCGCGACGAGACGAAGATACGCGGGGGCATAGGAATCTGTGGCCGCCCGCTCTGCTGCAGTACCTATCTGACAGAGTTTTCGGCGGTGTCCATCAAGATGGCAAAGGAGCAGAACCTGTCTCTTAACCCGACAAAGATATCAGGAGTGTGCGGGAGGCTGATGTGCTGTCTGAACAATGAAGAAGAGACATACGAGGTGCTCAACAGCCAGCTTCCGTCAGTGGGGGATAACGTGACAACGAGCGACGGCCTGAGCGGAACCGTACATTCCCTGAGTGTTCTGCGCAGGCGGGTGAAGGTTGTGGTGAACTTAGAAAATGATGAGAAAGAGATCCGCGAATATCAGGTGGAGGAGTTAAAATTCAGACCCCGTAAGAAGAAACAGAGAATCTCCAAGGAAGAGATGAAGAAGCTGGAGGCTCTGGAAAGGGCAGAAGGAGCGTCAAAGTTAGATGACAAGTAACAAAGATACCTCACTGGTAAAGCCGGGGGAGCGTCTGGACGACCTGCAGCTTGGAGGGTTGGAGCTAATCCAGAACCCCGGGAAATTCTGCTTCGGCGTGGACGCGGTGTTCCTCTCGGATTTCGCAAGGGTGAAGCCGGGGGAGACTGTGCTGGATATGGGGACAGGCAACGGGATCATCCCCATTCTCCTGTCCGCGAAGACAAAGGGGAAGAAATTTACCGGACTGGAGATACAGGCTGAGACGGCAGAGATGGCAAGGCGCAGTGTGCTCTACAATCATCTGGAGGACAGGGTGGAGATCGTGACAGGGGATATCAAAGAGGCCGCGGACATATTTAAGCCGGCCTTTTTTGATGTGATCACCACAAATCCCCCCTATATGCTTGCTGAGCACGGGTTGAGAAATACGGACGACGCGAAGGCGGCGGCAAGGCATGAGGTGCTCTGCTCTCTGGATGATATTTTGCGGGAGAGTATGCGTCTGCTTCAGGATAAGGGAAGATTCTATATGATCCACCGTCCGTTTCGCCTGACTGAGATTCTCATAAAGATGAATCATTATAAGATTGAACCAAAACGGATACAGTTCATTCATCCGTACATTGATAAGGAACCGGCCATGGTGCTCATAGAAGGAGTGCGGGGAGCTAAACCGCGGGTGACGGTAGAACCGCCGATCATCATCTACGGGAAATCCGGGATCAGGTGAGCGCGGGAGCAGACAGAGAGAAGAGGCGAAGGGCGGCGCCAGAGATAGAGAAACGGCAGGGAGGCTGTGAAGGAAAGAGTGCATTTAGGAGGAAACGATGGCAGGAACGTTATATTTGTGCGCAACACCGATCGGGAATCTCGAGGACATGACGTTCCGGGCGGTGCGCATCTTAAAAGAAGTGGATCTGATCGCGGCGGAGGATACGCGCAACAGTGTGAAGCTATTGAATCATTTTGACATCCATACGCCCATGACCAGTTATCATGAGTATAACAAGTATGATAAAGGAAAGAAGCTGACAGAGCAGCTTCGCGAGGGGAAGGATGTCGCTCTTATCACGGACGCGGGGACACCGGGCATATCTGATCCGGGGGAAGAGCTGGTGCGTATGTGCAGGGACGCGGGGATCACGGTGACAGCCGTTCCCGGGGCGGCCGCCTGTGTCACTGCGCTGACCATATCAGGACTTCCTACGAGACGGTTCGCGTTCGAGGCCTTTCTGCCGACGGATAAAAAAGAGCGCGAGGCAGTGCTGGAAACGCTTGAAAAGGAACAGCGCACCATCGTGATGTATGAGGCTCCGCACAGACTGGTAAAGACCTTGAAGCTTCTCGCAGGGCGTCTGGGTGACCGCCCGGTGAGCGTGTGCAGAGAGCTTACGAAGCGGCATGAGACAGTGTATGAGTCCACTTTGGAAAAAGCGGCTCAATATTATGAGAAAAATGCTCCGAAAGGGGAATGTGTCCTTGTGATCGGAGGGATCAGCCGGGCGGAGCTTGAAAGGGAAGAGCGCGCCAAATGGGAGGAAATGTCTATTGAGGAGCATATGGAATACTATCTCTCACAGGGGTTGGATAAAAAAGAGGCCATGAAGCAGACCGCCAAGGACCGAGGGATGCAGAAGCGGGAAGTGTATCATTACCTGAACAGGAATGAGTGACGGCATTAATGGAATCACAGCGAAAAAACGGCGGTGCTTACTGCACTGCCGTTATTTTTCCGTCTTTCATATATACTGTTTTTTTCCTTAAGCCTGCGGCTTCCTCTGGTTTGTTTGTCACGTAAAGTACAGTGACGCCCAATTCCGCGTTAATCTCCAGAATATCGCCGAGCATCTCCATCCGTCTATCCTCATCCTGATGGGCAAAATCCTCATCCACAAGAAGCACCTTCGGGTGAAATACAACGGCTCTTCCGAGGGCAACTCTCTGCCTGTCCGAGTCGGAGAGCGTTCGGATCTTCTTGTCCAGAATACCAGTGATGCCGAAAAATTTTGCCGCCTCTTTCACACGGCTGTCTATCACAGTCCGCGGGAGATTGCGGAGACGCAGTCCGAGCGCGATGTTGTCATAAACATTAAAATGACGGTACAGTGTGTAGTTCTGAAATGCCATCGCAAGATGACGGTCGCGCGGAAGGACGTCGTTGAGAAGCTCTTTGCCGAGATAGATATTCCCTGAGGTGATATCCTCCAGACCGCCCATCATGCGCAGGATGGTTGATTTCCCGCAGCCGCTGGGCCCGTGGAATACGACGAACTCTCCGTCCTCTATGTGAAGGCTTACGTCGTCCACGGAGACGAAGCCGTTCGAATATGTCTTTGTCAAATGTTCAAATGTTACGCTTGCCATAAAGATGCCCCCATGCTTCCCGGCACGTTTATGTGCCTAAGTGCTTTTATGTATAGATATTTTACCATAAAGAGAGTGCGGGAACAATCCTTCTTTTGTCGCATCTATCCGCTCATCATCCCCGCGAGGACTACGCTTGCCGCAAGTCCGGCGAAGGTGGAGAGCAGTGCTCCTGCCAGCGTGTAGCGGGAACGCTTCACCCCGGCGGTCATAAAGTATACGCTCATAGTATAGAAAATGGTCTCCGTGCAGCACAGTGAGATGGAAGCGATCAGTCCGAGACGTGAATCAGTGCCGAACTGCTTGTAAATATCAAGAAGAAGTCCTGTTGCAGCGGAGGAGGAAAACATTTTCACAACAGTGAGCGGGACAAGCTCTCCGGGAAATCCGATATAGGAAGAGAACTGTCCGATGACTTCGGCGAGGAAGTCAAGGAACCCTGACGCGCGAAGGATGCCGACTGCGGCCATAAGGCCGATAAGCGTCGGCATGATGCGGATGACTGTGAGGAACCCGCTCTTTGCTCCCCGGATGAATGTTTCATACACATTGACATTTAAAAGCAGTCCGTAGATCACGATGCTCAGTACGATAAACGGGACAATAAAATCAGAGATATAAACTAAGATCTGCAATGGTATCTCTCCCCAATAAAATGTACGGTTTATCCTGATTATATGCAGATACCGCGTGGAATATCGCAGCGGGCGGGGTCATAAGATACAACAAAAGTATTTCAGGAGCATTTATGCGTTCTTCTCTGTCTGATTACATAAAATCCGCTTATAAAAATCAAAGAAAGTGCATAGGTTTGCTGGCAGCTTTGTCATTTCTCATAATTCCGGTCATGCTGCCGGGATGTCAGGCGAAAAATACTGGCGATGAAAATGCGAGGTTTGAGTCCTATACGCAGGAGCTGTTTTGCAAGGAAGTGTCCGCGAACACAGTAAACCTTCACTATACGTTAAAAGAGCCGGAGAAATACGGAATAGAGGCGGCCCCAGTGACATTTGGAACATTTGACGTGGAGGCCGAGGCAGTGAAGGCCTCTGCGGAAAATATACGTGAAGTGCTTCTCGGATTTGAATATGATGAGCTGGACACGGAAAATAAGCTGACCTATGATATTCTGAATTATCAGCTTCGGATGATGAAGGAAAGCGCGGACTACATCCTGTATGAAGAGCCGCTAAGTCTTGTGAGCGGAGTGCAGACCCAGCTCCCGGTAGTCCTATCAGAGTACCAGTTTTATGACCGGGAGGATGCGGATGTCTATCTGGAGCTTCTAGGGACTACAGAGGAATATTTTGACAGTCTAATTAAGTTCGAGAGAGAGAAGGCGGCGGCGGGCCTGTTTATGGCGGACTACGCGGCGGATACCGTCATATCCCAGTGTCAGGCGTTTCTTGACATGGGGGAGGGGAATTATCTGTATTCCACATTTACTGACAGGATCAATAAGCTGGATGACCTGACAGAAGAGGAAAAAAGCGACTATATACAGGATAATGCGCTTGCTGTGAATGATTCGGTTTTTCCCGCCTATGAAAAACTGATCTCCTCTGTAGAGGAGTTAAAAGGGAGCGGAAAGAATGAAAAGGGACTTGCTTATCTACCGGAGGGAACTGATTACTATGAGCTGGTGGTCAGATCCGCCACGGGTTCAGACCGCACGGTGGAGGAGCTGGAGGACATGACAAGGCGGCAGATATCGGCTGATCTGGACGCCATGGAGCAGGTGCTTGGGATCAGCACGGGAGAGGCAGCGGAGGCAGCCGCGTCTATGGGACAGGAGAACGCGGAGATGATATTAAGCTATCTGAAAGACGGAATAGGCACGGCGTTCCCAGAACCGCCGGATACGGTGCTCGAAGTAAAATATGTGGCGGAGGAAATGGAGGAGCACTTAAGTCCGGCCTTCTACATGATACCCGCCATTGATAACACGCAGGAGAATGTCATCTATATCAATCAGGCGCACATGGGAGATGATCTGACGCTTTTTACCACACTGGCGCATGAAGGATATCCGGGGCATCTGTATCAGACGACTTATTATGAGAGCACGGACCCTGACCCAATCCGCAGCATGATGGATTTCGGGGGTTATGTGGAGGGATGGGCGACCTATGCTGAGATGGGGAGTTACTACCTAACCCCGCTGTCAAAGGAACAGGCTACGCTTTTGCAGAAAAACAGCTCGATTATACTTGCCCTGTACGCCCTTGCGGACATGGGAATCCATTATGAAGGCTGGAGCCGTATGGATACTGTGGGGTTTTTTAAAACCTACGGGATCACGGACGCGCAGACCGTGGAGGATATCTATGAGCTGATCATCGGTTCGCCGGGAAATTATCTGAAATATTATATCGGGTATGTAGAATTTCTTGAACTAAAAAAGGCATGGGCCAAGGAAACAGGGGCCGAGTTTTCACAGAAAGAATTCCACGAGGCGGTTCTCGGCGTGGGGCCCGCGCCCTTTGAGATCGTGGAGGACTATATGTGGAAGGTATCAGACGGGCAGTAAGGCGAATCATGGCATGGGTAGTATGAGAGAATGGAAGGAGTGGAGGCGGTGTGCTGAACTATCTCTGGGCGGGCATGATCCTTGTAGGGATCATCTTCGGAGCATTTAACGGAAGGATGGAGGAGATCACGAACGCGGCGCTGGATTCATCGAAGGACGCGGTGACGCTGTGTATCACAATGATAGGAGTTATGGCGTTCTGGTGCGGGATCATGGAGATCGCTTCACGGGCGGGGATCATAGAGCTGGCGTCTAAGCGCATGAAACCTCTGATCCGCTTCCTCTTCCCGTCTCTGCCCGAGGAGCATAACGCATGCAGGCATATCACGACCAATTTTATCGCGAATTTCCTCGGACTGGGGTGGGCGGCAACGCCCGCCGGACTAAAAGCCATGGAGGAGTTAGGGAAGCTTGAGGAGGACAGGAGGAGAGGACGCGCCCCGGGGCCGCCGAGGAAAAAAGGAGTGGCCGGAAATGAGATGTGCACATTTCTTATACTCAACATATCTTCCCTGCAGCTTATTCCCATCAATGTGATCGCCTACCGCAGCCAGTACGGAAGCGTGAATCCGGCTGCGATCGTGGGCGCGGGCATCGTGGCGACAGCGGTCAGCACGGGGGCGGCCGTGGTGTTCTGCAAGCTGATGGACAGGGGGAAAAGCCGCTGAACGCTTGGCCAAACTGCAAAAAAAGTGCTTGCATTTCTGTTTTTCATATGCTAATATAAAAAACGGTCACTGAAAAACAGTGACCGTTTCATGGCCCCGTGGTCAAGCGGTTAAGACATCGCCCTTTCACGGCGGTAACACGGGTTCGATTCCCGTCGGGGTCATTTGACAAAATCTCGGACGTGCTGATTTTGCAGGACTGTCCGGGATTTTTTGATTATCTGTTTATGGAAATGGGGCAGAAAAGGGGCAAACTATATACTGTTCAACCCTTTGATCTGCAAAGACAGATGGTCTATTGCCGTCTCGGTGTTGGCGCGCCGGGGCGGTTGACATTTTAGGTACATTTGCTATAATGTACTTAGCAAGACAGCCGACGGGTAGGTGCAGGCTACCCGATCCGGCGAATCAATTTAATAAGCTACAGAAATAGCCGTTCAATCTTTGCCAGAGACGAGGACGGCTATTTCTTATTTGTATAAGTCAGAATAGCTACAATCAGTAAAGCAACGCTTACAATCAAGCTTAATTCTTCATATGTACTCATAAGAAGTTTTCCCCTTTCCGCAAGACTCGGATCGGGAACTGGCACGCCCCTCGGCTGCCTCGGTAAGTACATTATTCTTTTGTAGGTGTCATGGCGGCTTGGTGGCGCCGGGGATTTTTTATTTTAGTAAATCAGCAATGCAGATTTCAAAATCGCCGAAAATGCCAACGCGGCAAGAGTCGGAAAATACAAACTGGTTAAAATCCTCTGCATCAGAAAAAAGATATGCCTGAACAAGGTTTTTCGCAGGGTCAACAATCCAGTATTCACGGACTCCTGCTGTGCGGTATTTGAATAGTTTTGTAAGGTAATCCATACGCTGACTAGTAGGCGAAACAATTTCTATGATCCAGTCTGGAGAGCCATTGCAGCCTTTATCTGTGAGTTTCTCAGATGAGCAGATAACGCTGATATCCGGCTCGACATAGTTTTTGTCATCTTCATTCAGAAATACTGCAAATGGGGCAGGATAAACCTCGCATGAGCCATCGTTTTTCTTAATGTAGTCTCTGATTGTTGCGGACAGTTCCATGATGAGCTTCTGGTGTATACGGCTTGGCGGCGCCATCATATATAACTTCCCGTCAATCAGCTCCGCACGTTCTCCTTCAGGAAGGTTATAAATATCATCGACAGTACAATTTATTTCTTTTGGTAATGGCATGGTGTCACATCCTTTCTAGGTAAAAGTATTTCAAAATCAGTCATGTTTTTCTCCTTCTGATAATACTATATCACATAAAATAGTACAAGGACGAGCCGAGAAATGGATAATTCGAGTATACGAGGTGATAAAAACTATTTAATTTTTAAGTTTTATAACTTCACTCTTGTGCTATTTGGGGTTATATGCTATTGTCAGATTCTATATAATTTTCAGTGCGGAGTTTTTGGCGTTATAGTTGATTTTTGTTTAAAAACGGGTATAATGATAGTACATAAAAGTTCGTATACATTTTAGGAAAAATGTTTAGCGGGAGGTGGAAAGTATGGCAACAAAGAGCATTTTAAAAAATATAAATATAAAAGATAAACGGCTTGCCCGCACCTTTGTTGGAGCTTTAAGTGAAGCCGAACATACGA
>DWYT01000103.1 GCA_019118545.1 Candidatus Mediterraneibacter merdavium
CTTACCCGCCCCGCTGCGCCCGATGATAAAGACAAACTCCCCCCTCCTGACGCGAAAGGAGATGTCCTCCGCAGCAACCCTGCCTCCTGAAAACACTTTGCTTACCTTCTCAAAAACGACTGCATCCATATGTCTCCTCACAATCAAAACAGACCGGAAAGCGCAGCGCTTCTTTTATGTGAAAAGGAATCGTTACGCTTCCGGTCATTCTTATCTCGAATAAAAAGATTTATCGCCTGCCAGCCGGGCGCTTACGCGCTTGTCATACTGCTGTGCGCGGCTTAAAGCTTCCCGCCTGCTCTTCGCTAAGGAAAGGATGCGCTCCTCCGCTTTCGTCATGGAGGGCAGTGAGCCTCCCTGCTCCAACTCCTCGAAGCGCTCCCTCCTGCTGCCGCTTGCCTTCAGCAGGATCTCCCGGTCCCGCCGTATCTTCCCGATCTCGCTCATGGCCTCACCCCTCATCTTGAGGATCATCCCCAGAGACACCTGATCATCACGGTCAAGCGCTTCCGCCATCTGACCAGTGAGTTCCTCTACCTCACAGCACTTCCTGTATTCCCTCTGAGACAACCCGAGCAGCATTTGCTCCATCTCGTCCTGCTGGCCGGGAACTTCCTCTGATGGTTTCATTCACTCACCTTCTTTTCCGCCTCTTTAAACGCATCTCTGAACTCCAGAACGAGCCCCTTGAGTTCCTCTATATGATCTGCTTTTCGCGACGCCTTAATCCTGTTGATCTCTACAAGGAAGAAATTATACATCCGGTAGAGATCGTTGCTTATCGGGTAGCTGAAATCCAGAGCGCCTCTTAGATACCGCACGATCGCCGCTGCTCGGTCAGTCTGTCCGTCAAAATTCTTATAATCCTTTTTCTCCAACAGAAGTTCAGCCGCTCGCAGCCGCTTTAGCAACTCGTCATAGAGAAGAAGCAGCATCTCCCCCTGTGTCATGGTCATGACTGCTCCCTCTTTATATTTTTGGTATGGATTTTCTGTCATTTCTCGGGTCTTTCCTTCCGTATTATGCCATTAGCTGTGACAGATAGCTGCTCTGGCTGTTCATCTGAGCAACCAGCGTCTCGAGCATGGTAAACTGTGAGATATAGCGGTCCTGCTCTGTTGAAAGCCTGTCTTTCAGCGTCTCGATCCTGTCATCAATCTCGTTGATCTGCGTCAGCAGCGAATTCTTGAGCATACTTGTCGGGGAGTGCGTTGATCCTGCCCTCTCCACAAGGATACCCTTCGTAGCTCCGGTCGTTGACGCATACTTATCCATGATATTTTTCATGTTCGTAATCAGGCCGCCCTTTGTAGCAGTACCGTTATCGTTGGTCTGTACACTTGACGCCAGAAGCTGCCTTACATTTTCCGGGTCAGACTCCAAGGCTGTCTTGAGCTTCGTCTCGTCAAGAACGAGCTTGCCGTTGTCTGAGTAATCAGTAGATACGCTGATCCCAATCTCCGAAAGAGCTGACCGCAGATTGTCCGGTATAACAAAACGAATGGCATCTGCCAGCCCTTTGAGATCAGTATCCATGAACAGCAGCCCCTCTTTGGCTTTATCCTCCCACAGCTTGATCTCATCCTCGCTCAGCTCCGCCTTCTGGCTGGATGTCAGTGGTGAATAGTCCCTGTCCGGCTTTGTCGTCACCTGGGTATTGACATGCGCCAGAATCTTATTGAAGTCATCAATCATGGTCTTTATAGTCTCAACCGCTGAGTCCGTATCCATTTTCGCGGTGAAGGTCACTGCCTCTGTATCCGCGATCAACTTGCCCTGATCGTCGTAACCGAACGTACCGTTCACTGTAATATTCAGGCCGTCCATGCTGACCGTATTCGTGCCCCTTGTGATCTCTGTGACCTCGCTGCTGCCCGCATACTGCACCGCGATGACAGCGTCCTGTCCCTTCTGCACTGTGTAATCCGTGCCTTCCGCGCCAAAAAGCGCCTCCCCTAATTTCCCTGAGACTGTCACATGCCCGCTGGCGCCCTCCTGCGTGGAGGTAATGACGAAACGGTCCGTATTCTTCTGGTAGGAGATAGTCACTCCCGCCTCAGCATTATTGTTTATGGCATTGATGATATCCTGCACCGTACTGTCCGCTGTGATGCCATCGATCGTCACTCCGTTGATCTTAAGTTCTAAGTCATTGGGATCAATCTTATCCCCACGGGCAAGCCCCGCCTCCGCCAGCGTAGCGTTCAGGTTCAGCCTGTTGGATTCACCGTCCATAGTCTGGAAGAGTGAATCCTCCCCTGTCAGATATCCCCTTGACGCGGTGATGGCGAGTGTCGATGTGGAATCCTCCGCTCCCGGCACTACATTGCCGTCGACATCGACCTGCGGCACGGTTGTCTTAAATGTAAGCGACCCTTTGCTTCCGTCCGCAGACTGGGTCAATCCCACTTCAATCCTGCCTTTGCCGAAAGCGCTGTCAAGCTGCTTCTGGAGATGCTCCTGCACATCAGACAGCGATTTGCCTGTCAAATCGCCTTCCTCCGGCATCTTGATCCATTTGACTGTGCCGTTGTACTCAAAGCTGATGGACTGTCCCGCAAGCTGGGATGCGATGGACTTCTGCTGAACAGCCGCCTGGTCACTGTCAGCCACCAGTGTCTTATTGACGTCTATCTTATAGGCGTCATCGGCTGTATTGTTGAATCCCAGAGCCTCGAGAACGCCGGTGCTGCCGCCCTTAATCGTAATCATGTTGCCTGCTGTATCGGTATTTTCGATGGTCAGCTTATCTCCCATGGTATCCACTTTTATGACGTCCGCCAGTGTCTTGCCGTTTGAGAGGGATACCTCTTTGAGCGATTTGTTGATGGAATCCGCCACATCCTGCGTTGTGTCATAGGAGTAGCCGTCTCCCCTGCCTAGAGTCACTGTATAGTTCTTGGAACCGTATTTAATATAGATCTGACCGCCGCCCACGACATTGGCCTCCGTCGTGTCGTCTAGATCCATGGAGATCTCCCCAAGCGTAAGCGTCCTGTCGGAAACATTGCTTGTAGACGTAAGCGAAGCCGACTGCGCGAGCCGCTTCACTCCGAGCACTGTCATAAGCTGCGCTGTGTTTGTGGAGCCGGTGACAGAGACATACTTGCTGTTGGCGCCGTTCGCCGTTATGTCTGTGCGTCCGTAGAACGCGGAACCCAGCAGGTTGGTTGAAGAAGAGTAGGATGTATACTTCTGCGTGAAATCATACATCATGTCCGTAATAGCACGGATCGCCTCCTGCTCCCACTCCAGCTTTGTCTTATCCTGATTCGCCTTGTCTATCTTGGCCTGCGTACCCGCTGTAAGCTGTTCGATGAGCGTATCCCTGTCCAGCCCGCTGGCAAGTCCGCCGTAACCCCTGATACTGCTTGTGCTTGATGTAAGTGCGTCTATTGATGCCATAATATCATCTCCTTTACCTTAATAACCTTAACCTGTGTTAAATCTGCTTATCTGATATATTTATCGGCAGAATGGTTTCTTTCATTAAGGATTTTCGAGAAATTCACTTTTTTTCAACGTCGTGGTGCGGATTGGCCTGAACTGTCATGCAGGCTTTCGTCACCTCGACTGTGACAATCCCCGCATATTTCACTGTGTAGAAGTTCATCAGAGGGGACACTGCGTTCCTGTTAATGACCACATATTTCGCGGGAAGCCCTGTCAGGGCGAGAGCCGTCACGTCCGCAAGGCACCTGCTGCACTCGCAGAGATGGAATTGCTTAATATAGCGCGGCGCCCTCTCTTTTACAAGCCTTTCCATCACGTTGACTGTCACAAAATCGTCCTCCGGCTCCTTCTGCTCCTCTGCTTTCGCAGCAGCGGGCGCCTCTGCTCCGGATGGGCCTGATGGGGCTGCCTCTGTTTTTTCTTCCCCCGCTTCATCAGCAGAAGAGGCCGGCGCCTCCGCCCCGGCTTCCTGCTCCTTTTTTATTTCCTTCTTCTGATTTTTCAAATTCGCGGCGCGGTTCGTTTCCCGTGCGCGCTGCTCCTCTTCTGTGCGGAGTTCCGCTTCGAGGGATGCTTTGACCGCTTCCGCAACAGAATCGCTTCCCCGGCGCACTACAGATACGCCCGGAACCTTCTCACCGCTTTCTTTCTCCGCCTGCTTCTCAGCCCGGACTTCTTTCTCTTCCTCCGGTTTGTTTACTTTTTCTGTGCTTTCCTCTGCAGCGCCGTCCTCCGGCTTCTTCACTCCGTTTGAGAGCAGGTTCAGCACGTGCGTCGTCTTGTTTGTCTTTCTGCTCATAAGTGTTTCTCCTGCCGCCCGATCCGCTCCAGTACCTCGCTTACGAAGCACTCATAATCTTTCGCCGGATTTGATCTGGGCGCGTATTCAAAGATATTTTCTCCGTGTGCGGGAGCCTCCGCCGCGGCAACGCCCGCGCGGATCTTCGTGTCAAACAGAGCCGTCTGCGTCTGTGCCGCCACGGTCTCCGCCATCTCGAGGACGTCCTTTGCCAGACGTGTTCGCCTGTTATACTTGGTCAGCAGTATGCCCAGCACCTCAAGCTGCGGGTTTACAGAGGATCTCACCCCCGCGACGGTCTCCTGAAGCTGGATTAGACCCACAAGGCTTAATATCTCCGCAGCCATCGGTATGACAAGGTAATCGGAGGCAGCATAGGCATTCATTGTCAGTATATTGAGCGAAGGGGGGGTGTCTATCACCACGAAATCATAATCCTGCGCCACTTCGTCCAGACTCTCTTTCAAAAGCGTTACCCTGTTCGCCGTCTGCAGCTCGATCTCCGCCTGACTGAGCAGGATATTGGACGGCACTACGTCACATACCCCCGCGCTGCACAGGGCATGGCTTAAGGGGATTCTGTTTTTGAGCACCTCATAGATGGTGGAAGTGCTGTCTGTGTCGATGTCAAGCCCTAGGCTGAATCCCAAGTTGCCCTGCGGATCCAGATCGACCGCCAGCACCTTTTTCTCCCTTGCCGCAAGTCCTGCCGCAAGCGCGGCTGTGGTCGTCGTTTTGCCGACGCCGCCCTTCTGATTAGTCAATACAATCGTAACTGCCACTTTCTTCCTCCTTTACTGCAGGACATCCTCGAGCTTTTCGCCCGAATCCCCTGTTTTTGGCGCGAACAGGCTGGCTTCACCCGGTCTTGTATACTCTCCGGTCAGGTTGTCCCACACTGTGCTTACTTCTTCCACACAGTTTATATATATCTGGGAAAGCTGGGACGTCTGGACTCCCAGTTCGCCCGCCATCTGCTGGCATCTCTTCCAGTCTGCTTTCTCGTAGCAAATCACCAGTTCCAGCAGTTTCCCCGCATCTCCCTCTCTGCTGATAAGGGCCTTTTTGATATCATCACTGATAGGAATCTCAGTGAGGATCTCTTCCATTGTCGCGTCCACCATATATTCCAGCGTGGAGAACATCCCCAGCATATACGCCTCAGTAGGAGTGACAAATTTCATGTCCGTGCTTGCGATAAGCTCCTCTGAAAATTTTGCCCTGAGGAAAGAGAGGCGCAGCATCTCATCCGCTCCCTCGCTCTCATCCCCGCGCAGGCTGAGCATGTATACCCACTGGCGGAGCTGCCCGATCCCCATTGTCATGACGGCCTGCTGTATGGACGCCGTCCTGCGGCGCAGGGCGTAGTAAGCGGAGTTGACAAGCTTCAGGATGGAGTAGCTCAGACCTGCGTCACGGCTTATGATCTCCTCGATCTCCGTCACATCCGGCTCCTCTTTTGAAAGCGCCACAATAAGCTGGAAGAAGTTGCCCTGCAGGTAGCTGACTTTTTCCTCTTTTACATACAGCGTCTCCGCGATATAGTTGCCCTCGATGTAGTCTGCCTTCATTTCCAGCGCTTTCTCATACTGCTCCTTTGTGTCCACATCCGTTATAATGCACTTTTTCCCGAACCCATGCGCCATGTTGATGACGTTCTCTATGGAGCTTTGCTCTTTCGCGGTAAGCCCCGCCTTCATCCTGAGGCGCACATAGTCCGCATAGTCGAGCATACTAAAGTACTTGGGCGAGAACTGAAAATCATTAATCGCGAAGCGATAGCCCGCCTTGTAAAATTTCTCTATGATCGGCATTGCCAACGGGTGGATAATCAGGTTGTCCCCGATCTGGATGATCACCTTATCTTTCTGGAATATCTTCGGGGTATTCCTGAGAAGAAGGGTCGGGGTAAATGTCAGGAAGATCTGTTTATCCTTAAAGATCTTGCCGCTGTTGTTCATGAGAAATCCGGCGATCGTATCCGCCGCAGTGTTCTCCTGCGACCCGTACAGGCTCTCACCGCCCTGCTCAAACAGAAGCTCATACCCCAGTATTGTGTCCGCTTCCGCGGCTTTTATCGCACGTTTGACTACAAAATGTTTCATCCGTTCCTCCTCCTTTCAAGCAGACCGTCTATGACGGATACAAGATGCCCGATCTCCGGTTTGGAGAGCTGTTCGTCCGCTCCCACTTCCCTTCCTTTTATCTCCATCTGCTCGTTGATAAGAGAGGAGAAGATGATCACCGGCAGCCGTTTTAACTTCTTATCGCTCTTGATCAGTTTCGTCAGATGATGGCCGTCCATCTCCGGCATCTCAATATCGGTAATAATCAGGGAAACCTTCTCGTCCAGATCTGAGTCATCCCGGATCTGGCTTAAATACTCCCATGCCTCCTGTCCGTTGTTGAACTTTCTGACATTCACGTATCCCGCCTTGTGGAGCGCCTCCTCCACCATCTTTGAGAGGAGAAGGGAATCCTCAGCAAATACGATCGGGGAGTTGTTTCTCTGATCCTCCGACACTTTGGATACCTCGTCGATCTGGATACCTGTCTCCGGCGCGATCTCGGCCACGATCTTCTCGAAGTCCAGTATTGTGATCAGTTCGCCGTCGCACTGCGCGATTCCTGTGGCGATCCCTTCCTCCTGTCCGCTGTTGAGCGTTTTGTCTGGCTTGCGGATATCCGCCCATGATATCCGCCTGATGCCGACCACTGTATTTACGCGGAAAGCAATGTTCATCTTGTTAAAATTCGTGATGATAAACAGGTCTTTCTCAGCGGGAGTCGTGGGTTTTCCGCTCAGATAATAGGGCAGGTCCACCACGGTCAGCATGATATCCCTTGGCTTAAAGATCCCCTCCACCGCCGGATCAGAGTGCGGGATCGGTTTTACCTTCGCCGACATCATGATCTCTTTTACTTTGGCTACGTTGATCCCGTAAAGCTCTCCGTAAATCGTAAATTCCATGATCTCGATTTCATTTGTGCCTGACTCCAGTAAAATTGATGTTTCTGACATTTCCTTTCCTCCCTTTCTGGTCGCTGTTATAGTATAATCTCATTTCGTCCCATTGTGCGGACCCTGACGGTTCCTGTGCCGACGTCCATCAGCATTGTCCTTGCGTAGTTTTTTCCTACGTCCTCGCCCTGTATGCGTATCTGCTGGGCTGCCAGCTCCGAGCGCACACTGGCTATGTTTCTTTCCCCGATATTTCCAATCGGCCCGGTCATCTGGAACATCTGCGCCCCTCCGGCGATCTTGCAGACATATCTTCTGCTCATCCCGCCGTATGCCGCCATCTTCCTTATCATCTCCCGTATGCCGGTATCCGCGAATTTAAACGGCGTGGCCGCTCCCTGATCTCCGGCTTTAGGCAGCATGATATGGAGAAGACCTCCCAGCTTAATCACCGGATCGTATAAGGTAATCCCGATACAGGAGCCGAGCGCATATGTGATCAGTGTCCCCTGATTCCTGAGCACTTTCATGTCCCCAATACCTATCTTAATTTCCTCTCTCATATACAGCCCCCAGTTTCTGCATCAGCACATTGAGAGACTCGATCTCCGGCATCATCAGGATCGTGCTGTTAAGTCTCTTCTGATCTACCAAGAGCTGTCCGTCAATCAACAGCAGCTTATCTGTAATATAGCCGAACTCCACCATGGGAACACTTAATATCCCGCCGAGCATATTCACGGATACGCCCGGGACGCTCAGCTTGATCCGTATACCGGCAAGCTGGGATATGGCGTTTGCGTAAGAAGAGATAATGATATTCCCCAGCTCTGTCAGGACAGACATCTCCATCTCCGACAATTCCTCATAGCGCTCCACTGTCTGTCCAAGCATCTTGCTTAGCACTTCGTTTATAAAGTCCAGCCGAAGCAGGAAAAGCATGATCCCCTCAATATCCCCCGACATCTGTGTAAGAACCGCTGCAACGCCCTCCTCGGGATCCCCCATCTTGTCAATGGACTCCGTATATCCAAGAAGGTTGATCTCCGGTATGGTCATCCTCACTTCCCTGCCGAGCATGTTTGCCAGCGACGTTGCCGCATAGCCTGTCCCTATGCTTGCTATCTCACGGATGATATCCAGCTCCGCCGCACCCATTTCTTCGTAACTTTCAATTTTCATCTCAATGTCCTCGCTCAATTTATCTTCTCAGCCCGTTGATCGTCTGTTCCACCTCGTCAGAGGTCTGTACCATTTTCAGCATATAGGAATACGCCCTCTGGGATATGATGACCTTTGACATCTCCTGCGCCAGATCTACGTTGGAGCTTTCCAGAGATCCTTTTACCAGATATGACTCTCCCCCCGCGAGGAACGGATTTCCGTTCTTCTCTGTAGGGATAAACCTGTTGCTGCCTGTGCTCAGCATCCCGTTTGTGGTGACGAAATCAAAGATTGCCGGATCGCCGCTCAGTTCCCCGCCGTCGTACCGGATGGGGTTCTGCTGCGCGTCCAGAACAAGCCATCCCTCCGCGTCCACAAGGTAGAACCCGTCAGCCCTCTCTGAGAGGGCAAAGCTGCCGTCACGTGTGTAGACAATGGAATTATCTATAGGACTGCGCACCATGAAAAAGCCGTTCCCCTGAATCGCATAGTCATACGCTCCGCCGGTCTCGATCAGCACTCCGCCGGTAAAGTCGGACTCTGTACGCTCTACGACAGCGCCGGTCCCTGCCCTGAGGTCTCCCATATCCTCTTCTGTCCCGCGGATATTGTAATACATCAGATCAAGAAACGATGAGTTTTTCGTCCTGTAACCGTTTGTATTCAGATTGGCGACGTTGTTGGAGAGAATATCCATGTGCGTCTGCTGCGTCATGGCTCCCCGCACTGCCGTGTAAAATGAAGTATCCACTTTGTCTCCTCCTTTTCACTCTCACTATTTATATAAATCAAGACGTGTATGTCCCTGATCCTAACCTGTTGGCCCCAGCTTTGTGGTCATCTGGGTGACGAGCTGGTCATAGATCGAAAGTATCTGCGCGGAGCTTTGAAGCGCTCTCTGGCTCGCCATCATCCGCGTCATCTGTTCTACCGGGTCAGCATTGGAATTCTCCAGTGTCTTCCACTTGATCTGCGCGTCTGACGCAGCCGCGTTGGCATTCGTTGTATATACATTGTTGTTTTCTTTGTTCAACTGGGCATAATCGGCAAAATCCACCACCATGAGCTGTCCTAACAGGGCGCCGGTCGCCTCATTGTATATCCCGCCGTTCTCACTGGCAAGAATCCTGTCCGTGCCGAGATAAATCGTGCCGTTCTGCCCGAGCACTCTCCCGACTCCCGGCAGACACAGATATCCCTGATCGTCAAGGGAGAAGTTCCCGTTTCTTGTGTAGACCGTGCCGTTGTCAGTCTGGATCGCGAAGAATCCTTCCCCGACAATTGAGAAGTCCAGCGTACTTGACGAGACGCTTACTACCCCCTGCTCGTAGTCAGTCACAGTCTCGTCTCCGCCCGCGATCAGCGACATCGTCCCTATACGCGTGGTATCGGACTTGTTCTTATTGCCTGTCCTGATCATCATCTCATTATAAAAGTCGGAGATGACAAACCTGTCCGCCTTAAAGCCGGGCGTCGTAGCGTTCGACATATTGTTGCTTATCACGTTTAAATTTCTGTTCTGTGTAAGCACTCCTGAGGTCAGTGTGTAAAATCCCTGAAACATCTTTATTTCATCCTTTCTTTGATCCGGGAGCCATATGGAATTCCCGCTCAATGTATTCTTTTAGCTTTTTTATTGCCGCCGAATGGATCTGGGAGACACGAGGCTCGCTCACCTCCAACACTTGTGCAATCTCCCTCATATTAAGTTCTTCGACATAATAGAGTGAAATAATAATCTTCTCTTTATCTTTAAGGCTCTCAATCCCCTGAATAAGCACCTCTGACAGTTCCCTTCGCAGGTATGCTTCCTCGGGCTGCTGCTCCGCCTCCGCGGCAGGAACCTGAGCTGTCCTCTTTTTTTCCTGTGCCTCCTCAAGTATCGTATCCAGCGAGACGACGGAGAGAAGGCTGTTTTTGCCGATTACCTCCTGATATTTGTCGTAGGGCATATTCAGGTAATCCGCCACTGCCTTTGAATCCGGGACTTTGCCGTTTTTCACTGTCAGCTCTGACACGGCGTTCTCAATCACTTTCATGCTTTTGCGCACATTGCGGGAACCCCACTCCTGTTTGCGGGCAATGTCTATAATAAGCCCCCTCATTCTGCGGGAGAGGTAAGTCTCAAACTTCGCGTTTTTTGTACTGTCGTATTTATCAAGCAGATTCATCAGCGCGATCACGCCCTCCTGAATAATGTCTTCTACCTGCGTAAACCCCAGATAGATATCCCTCATCTGCAGGGCGATCGTCCTTACTACATATACATAGCGGACAACCAGCTCCTGCTTGATCTCCAGACTCTTTGTACGGGCGTATTCTTCGAGAAGCTCTTCATTTGTCATATTTTCGTATGGTACTTTGCTATGGCTCATGTCTCATCCTCTTCCTCCTGTACGCCGGGGCTTTTACGGGGTGATATTGGCAACCACCTGTATCTGGATATTGTTCGTCACCTCTTGGAACGCCAGAACGCTCAGGTCAGGAAAAACAGGTTCCAGAAGCTGGTGTACGTAGAAGCGGAGCACCTGACTTGTAAGAAGGATCGGCTCCCTCGACAGATCTGAAAATTTCTTCATCTCCGTGCCAAGCTGGTTGATCATATTCTGCACGGTGTCAGGATTCAGGGATATCTGTACTCCTGAATCTCCTTTCACAAGATTTTCCACCATCATCCGCTCAAGATCCGCATCCAGCGTCATCACGCTCATCTGCCCGTCATGGCAGAATTTTCTGGTGATCGTCCGCTTCAGGGCGCTTCTGACATGCTCCACTGTGTTGTGGAAATCAGCCCCGGAGGTCACACAGTCTGACGCCGTTTCTACGATGGTCTCCAGATCCTTGATCGGAATATCCTCTTTTAGCAGGCTGACAAGGATCTTCTGCAGAAGACTGTAAGACACAGTTCCGGGAATACTATCCTCCGCAAGCTCGGGAGCCGTCTTTTTCAGGCTCTCTGCAAGCTGTACTGTCTCCTGTCTGCTCAGCAGCTCATAAGCATGTCTGCGGACTGTCTCGGAAAGGTGGGTAACCATAACGGAGAGAGGATCAATAACTGTGTAACCATAGATCTCCGCCATCTCTTTGTTCTCTGGAAGAATCCATTTGCTTGGGATGCCGTATGCGGGTTCAATCGTCTCAATTCCGTCGATCTCACCTGACGGTTCGGACGGTTCCAGAGCCAGATAGTAGTCCACAAGAATCTCCCCTCTGGCAACCTCTTCTCCCCTGATCTTGATCCTGTACTGGTTCGTGTTCAGAGCCGCACTGTCTCTTAAGCGGATCGAGGGGATGACAAGTCCCATCTCCTGCGCATACTGGCGCCGGAATATGATGATGCGGTTCATCATCTTTCCGCCGCTTGCCTCATCCACAAGTGGGATCAGGCTGTAGCCAAATTCCATCTCCACGGGCTCCACGCCGATCAGGGAGTATACATTTCTGATATCCCTGTAGTAGTCGTCGGGTGAAGCTTCCTGTTCAGCTCCTGCCTCCTGAGCTTTTGCCTCCTCTTTCTCCGCATGCTCCGCCATCTCTGTCATCCTCTGCGACAGACGGAATCCGGCAAACAGAAGTCCTGCTCCCAGTATGAGAAGCTGGGGTTTGGGCATACCGGGCACAAAAAGAAGTACAAGCAGGACAAGTCCCGCGATCATGATGGCGCGGGGCTGCGCAAGGAACTGGTGGGATACATCCTCGTTTAAGCTTCCCTCGGATACAGACCGTGTGACGATCATACCCGTCGCCGTTGAGATCAGCAGGGCGGGGATCTGGGAGACAAGCCCGTCGCCGATCGTGGCGATGGAATACACTGTCAGCACCTCTGAAAACTCCATCCCGAAACTGAGCATTCCGATTGCGGAACCACCCACCAGATTGACGATCGTGATAAGAAGCGACATGATGGCGTCGCCTTTGACGATCTTTGTCGCACCGTCCATGGCTCCGTAGAAATCCGCTTCCCTCTGGATATCAGAACGGCGCTTCCTTGCCTGTGCCTCCGTGATCAGACCGGAGCTTAAGTCCGCGTCCACAGCCATCTGTTTTCCCGGCATGGCGTCGAGTGTGAACCTTGCGGCAACCTCAGCCACACGTTCCGCGCCTTTGTTGATTACGATAAACTGCACAAGAAGTATGATGATAAAGATAATGAACCCGACTACCGCGTTCCCCTGCAGCACGAAATCACCGAATGCCTTGATTACGGCTCCTGCTTCTCCCTGATGCATCAGGATATTCCTCGTGGAGGAAACGTTGATACCCAACCTGAACAGCGTCGTTATGAGCAGCAGGGACGGAAAGATAGAGAATTCCAGCGGGGACCTGATGCTCATGCTGATCAGCAGGATAATCAGGGATATGGAAATATTTATAATGATCATGACGTCCAGTAAAAATGGACTCAGTGGAATAATAAGCAGCAGCACGATCATTACCACAAACAGCGCTACTGAATTATTGAGTAATCTCTTCATAATCTACTTCATCTACTCCGTTTTCTTCTTCAGTCTGTACACATATACAAGGATCTCGGCAACCGCGCTGTAATACTCTCTCGGTATCTCCTGATCCACATCCGCCGAGGCGTAAAGCGCACGTGCAAGGGGTTTGTTCTCGATCACTGTGACCCCGTTATCCTCGCCGACTTTGACAATGCGCAGTGCCAACTCGTCCTGCCCCTTTGCTACTACTATCGGCGCGGCGTTTTTCTCCATATCGTATTTAAGCGCCACGGCAAAATGCGTAGGGTTTCGGATGATAACGTCCGCCGCCGGGACGGCCTGTATCATTCTGGACATTGCCCTCTGTCTCTGCACACTGCGGATCCTGCTTTTGATCTGCGGATTTCCCTCTGTCTGCTTGACTTCTTCTTTTATTTCCTCTTTGGACATCCTGAGTTCCCGCTCATAATCCCAACGCTGGTAAAAATAATCCAGCACTGCGATCACGGCAAAGACAGCCACCACCGTCACCACAAGATCCATGGCAAGGTTAAGCATATAGACCGTTGATCTGGCAATCCCCATGTCCATGGTTCGCACAACCGCCGTGAAATCATCTTTAATTATCCTATACAGTATCACGGACAGGATAATAATCTTGATCATATTCTTGATCAGTTCCACGACATTCTTCAGCGAGAACAGCTTCTTTATCCCCTGAAGCGGGCTTATGTTGCTCAGCTTTGGAGAGAATTTTTTCGAGGTAAACAGAAATTTGGTCTGCGCTCCTGTAGCAACGATTGCCAGCCCTATGCTGATAAGCATTATAGGAAGCGCTGACTTTAAAAAAGCGCTGATAAACTCCTGCGTAATTGCACTAAGCTGTCCGGCAGTAGAACTGTCCGCCGCGCCTCCCATGACAATAAGCTCTTTTGTAAAGACTCTCACCTCTTCGTAGATGCCGGGAAACAGAACCTTAAGCGCATAGAACGTACCTGCGATACCTACTATTGTGATCACGTCTGAGCTAAAAAAGATATTTCCTTCTTTTCGGGCATCACGCCGTCTTTTCGGGGTGGCTTTTTCGGTTTTGGAACTGTCCGCCATTATGTATCACTCCCTTGCAAGTACTCTGCTGCACCGCCTCCTGTGCACCTTAGCCCGCCATCAGCCTCAGCATCTCCTGCACCTGCCGGATCATCTCAGTCACCATATTGTCCAGATAGGCGCCCACAGGCGAGATCATGAGAAGCATGGCGAGAAGCCCAACCACTACTTTTAAGTCTATGTTCAAAACAAAAAGGTTGATCTGCGGGATCACTTTTGTCAGCATCCCTACTGAAACCTCTAAGAGAAATTCAATGGCGATAAGCGGGAACGCCAGCTTCATGGCGAGTACCACACATTCTGTAAAGAGCGTCACCGCCGCGTCCGCCTGAAGCTGCCCGATGACTGCCGCGCCATAGGGAACCATCTCGGAAGATGTCAGTAGAATGTGGATCAGTGCAAGATGACCGTCAACCGCAAAAAAAAGCAGGAGGAAATACATCTCCAGAAGCTGGCCGGTCAGGGCGATCTGCACTCCGTTCTGTGGATCATACACAGTCGCCATGGACAGCCCCATCTGGAAGTCGATGACAGAACCTGCATGTGTCATTACAAAATCAAACAGTTGAAGAACAAACCCAAGCACATACCCCATTCCAAATTCTAAAATAAGCATCATTCCAAAAGCAATGGGATTATTCACATCGGGTACGGAAACTCCCGCCGAGTTCTCCGCCTGATATATAATCACTGCAAGCACAAGGGCAAGCCCTGTGCGGAACATCCCCGGCAGGTTTCTCCGGCCAAGGACAGGATTGAGCAGAATAAAGCCTGACATCCGCATGAGGATGAGGCAGAAAAGCATAAATTCAGGCGTACCTGCAATCAGCATACTTCTCCTCCTATCCCGCTATCATGCGGAAAACCTGCTCTGTCAGATTCTGGAGCCTCTCCATTATCCTACTTCCTGTTATCAGGAGGATACATCCGACCACAACCAGCTTGGGCACAAAGGTCAGTGTCTGCTCATGTATCTGGGTCGCCGCCTGCAGGATCGATATCACTACGCCGATCGCCATACTGATTATGAGAACCGGTCCGCCGATCTGGACAGTCAGAACAAAGAACTGGTACATTAAGTCATTTACTTCTCCGGCAGTTATCATTACCTGTCATCCTTTCTCTCTTTTCCGGGCGCTCCCATCAGTAAGTAGCGCTCTGTACAATGCTGGAAAACAGAAGTTCCCATCCATTTACAGTGACAAACAGCAGCAGTTTAAAGGGCAGAGATATCGTCGCCGGGGGCAGCATGATCATTCCCATGGACATCAGCACACTGGCAACCACGACGTCAATCAGCAGGAATGGGATGAATATAAGAAAACCTGCCATAAATCCTCTTGTCAGCTCACTGGTCATAAAGGAGGGGATCACAACTGTCATCGGGATATCCTGTACATTCTCCTGCACATTTTCTGGTGTCTCCATCCCCGCAAAATCCATGAACATATTCAATGTATCTATCTCTGTCTGGCTGAGCATGAACTCCTTCATCGGAACTGAAGCAGCATCCAGAGCCTGCTCCTGCGTCATCTGTCCCTCTACATACGGCTGGTATGCTGTCTCATTGATCTCGCTGATGACCGGACGCATGATAAAAAGCGTCAGGAACAGGGATATTCCCACGAGTACCATATTCGGCGGCGTCTGCTGGATTCCCATAGCGTTCCTTGTAAAAGAAATAATAATGAGAATCCTGCTGAAAGACGTCATCATAATGAGGATCGAGGGAAGAAGCATAACGATCGTCATCAGTATAAGGATATCCAGTGTGGGGACTCCGTTCCCGTTTATGTTTATCAGGGAATTATTGTCCATTCTTCTTCCTCCCTATTTTGTTCATCAGCTCCCGGAAATCAACGGCTCCCGGAACTGTCAGATCCGGCGGCTGAAGCGGTTCCGGCTCTTCCTCCATCTCCCCGAGAAGTGTAATCTCTGAGGCCGCGATGCCTACGATATATATCTTCTTTCCTAATTGTACAAGCGCAAGATATTTGTCCTGCGCCAGAGGCATCCTGTCAATCATCTTCATATATCGGGACCGGCCGCCGAACTGTCCGCTGCCCACGATCTTTCGTGTGAACCACCATGCCCCGACAAGCACCGCAACAATAATCAGCAGTGTGCCCATACCGGTAAGTATACCTTCCCACATCTGCCATTACTCCTCTGATACAACGTCATCCTGAAGAATCTCGGTGATGCGGATTCCAAAGTTGTCGTCCACAACAACAACATCGCCTTTTGCGATACATTCCCCGTTGACATAAAGATCGACCGGTTCTCCGGCAATCCTGTCAAGCACAACAAGCGAGCCTTTGTTCAGCTCCAGAATATCCCTGACAAGCTTCTTGGTGCGCCCGATCTCCACAGAGAGCTCCAGCGGGACTCCCATGAGCAGATCCAGATTTGCGTCCGGATCGCTCTCCATATCTTCGCTTCTCAGCGACGGTGAGGGAGCTTTCTTCACCGGGATTCTTCTTTCCTCCCGGCTCTGCTGCATCTGCATCATTGTCTGCTGCATCTGCATCATCGTCTGCATCATCTGCTCCATAGCGCCTGCCGGCATCTGCGCTACCGGAATACTTTGCGCTGCCGGCTGTGCAGCCGGGATGGCCTGAGGCGCTGTCGGCTGTGCTGCGGGGATGACCTGAGGTTCCGCTGACGGCATCACCGGAGCACTCTGCGGTACTTCCGCCGCCTGCGGCGCGGCTGCAGGAGCACTCTGCTGCGCCGCTGCTGCAGGAGCCTGCGTCTCCGCCGGGGCGGATGCCCCGCCTGTTTCCGGCTGAGACGGCGTCTGTTTCGCCGGCGGCTCTGCGTCCGGAAGGCCGTCTGTGAAGAAGCCTGAGACAAGCTCTTTCGCCAGATCAATGCTCATAAGATTCAGGAACTCACTCTTCATCTTGTCGTCAATGCTGAGCGAAAATCCGATCACGACCATCGGATCTTCTGATATAAAATATTTCTCTTTGAAATCTTCTTCACCTGACACCTCAAAGGAGTTCGGCGTTGAGATATTGACTGCCCGCCCGAACAGTTCCGACAGCGCTGTGGCGGATGCCCCCATCATCTGGTTCATGACCTCGCTGATGGCGCTGATGTTCATCTCATTGAGTTCAAACTCCTCGTCAGTGAAGGTCATTCCCATCAGCATCTCCACTATGACCTTGACGTCATTCCTCTTAAGGAGCATGACATTTTTGCCCGAGAGTCCTTCTATATAGGAAATCTCCACGCCAATCGCAGGTTTGAGGCTGGTAAAGGAAAAGTCTTCTTTCTTTACTACACGAACGACAGGAGTCGTGATGTCTACTCTTGCGTCCAGCATCGTAGAAACCGCAGTAGCGGAAGCCCCAAGGCTGATGTTCAGTATTTCGCCTATGGCGTCAATTTCCATCGTGCTTAAATTTTTTTCATTCATCGCTATCTCTCCTACCTACATGTTATCTGCCGACCTCAAGGGCGCTCTGCGCCATCTGCTTTGTGGTGTTAAATGCTGTGATATTAGCCTGATACGCGTGAGATGCCGCCATGGCATCCGCTGTCTCCTTGACCAAATCAATATTCGGCATCATAACATAGCCGTCTTCGTCCGCATCGGGATGCGTCGGATCGTATACGGGCTTTAGCTCAGTCTGATCCTCAACTATAGCTGTGGCTTTCACTCCGTCTCCTGCCGGGTTCTTCGTCTGTCCCGTCCTCACTCCCTCGAGGATCTCGCGGAAAGAAGGCTCCTGCGCTTCAAGGACAACCATCTTCCTGCGGTAAGGCCCTCCGTCCTCTGTACGCGTGGTCTCGATATTGGCAATATTGTCAGAGACAACGTCCAGACGGAGGCGCTGGGCAGTCATACCGCTGCCGCTTATGTTCAGTGTGTTCAAAAATGACATAAGGCGTTCCCCTCTCTTATCCGATAATATTAGTAACTGTACTCAGGATTCTCTCCGGCTTAAAGGGCTTTACAATAAAGTCCTTTGCCCCTGACTTGATAGCCTCGATAACCATGCTCTCTTGTCCCATGGCGGAGCACATGATAACCTGTGAATCAGGATTTTCCTGCTTGATGGCTTTCAGCGCCTCAAGCCCGTCCATGTTCGGCATGGTAATATCCATGATCACAAGATCCGGATGAAGCTCCTTATACTTCTCTACAGCGTCAGCGCCGTCCACGGCTTCAGCCACGTCCTCGTATCCGCCCTTATTCAGTGCGTCCTTCACCATCATCCTCATAAATGCCGCATCGTCCACGATTAAAATTTTTGCCATTTTCTGTCCCTCTCACTTTCTTAAATTGATTAGTTTTTATAGACACGGCAGAATTATTCTGCCGGTACTGGCTCTTCCATTTTTTCTTCTATATTCCGGTCTGGTTCTCTTTCTGCATCAGGCCGTCCGCTTACTAACACGGCAGCATTCTTCTTATAGGTGCCGAGTCTGCCCTGCAGCCATGACTCCCCGCCGATTCTGAGATATATTTCAGAATCCTTGGGTCTCTCAAGATCAATAATATCCCCTACCTGCAGATCATGGATATCCTTCACAGATACAGCCACTCTGCCCATGTCAGCCTGTACAGTAAGCGCCGAATTTTTGATCTTCGACATGATGACCGACCGAGTGTCCGCCGTATCCAGTCCGGATACATCCACCGCGTGTTTCCTCGAATCTATGATATTAAACATCTCGATCAGGAGCGTCCGCGACAGGCATACTGTGATCTTCCCTTCCGTAGTGCCCGTGACGACCTTCAGCATGATAATAGCGATCGTCTCGTCAAGACTGATCTCCTGAAACAGGCTTGGATTCTCCTCGAGATATACGTTTTCTGTCTCTACGTGGATATAATTCGCCCAAGCTTCCAGTGTAAAGTCAAGAAAATAGCCCATGATCTTTCTATACAGCTCGATCTCAATATCCGTGTAGCTGTAATTGCTGTCTATTCCTTTCAAATCAGAACCATCGCCGCCAAGGAGCCTGTCCATCATGCTCAGTATAGGCGCTTGGTCAATATGCACTAATATGGGCGGCTGGCTGCTCTTGTTGGGAAGTTTGAGCTTTTGTGTGATAAAAATATCATTTTCGCTTAACATATTGCTGAACTCAAAAAATCTCTGTTCCTCTACCGTGAGCACCGACAGCTCGCAGTTTACTCTCAACATTCCGTTGAGGCGGGAAGAAGCGATTCTGGAATAATTGTCATAAATTCCTTTGAGCAGCTTGATCTTGTCTTTTGTTATCTTTTTCGGGCTGTAAAAATCATATTTTCTGTATTTTTTCTCTTCGACGGCTGGTTTTTCTTCTTCTTTCTTATTGTCGCCGCTGCGCATTCCTTTCAGCAGAGCGTCAATCTGACTCTGCGACAGTACTTCCGCCATTTCTCTCCTCCTAATCTACGGGCCTGACGGCGCCGTATTCTTTCTCCCCCTTTGGGACTGTCCTTATGCGCCGTCGCCGCCATTTTCAGTCTCTTGGGACTGAGCGTCCGCATCCGGCTGGAACAGATCAGCATCCGGCTGCATGGCAGCCACATCCTCGCCGTACACCTCCGCGTAATACTCGGTAAGGCTTTTCATCACAGCGTCGTCGCTTGTTATGAGGATCTCTACGCGCCGGTTCATCTGCCGGCCCTCCTCGGTATTCATATCCGCGATGGGGCGGAACTGTCCGAAGCCTAGGCTCACCAGCCTCCCCGGTTCAATCAGGTTCAGAGCCTGAATATACGCCGTAACCTGTGCGGCACGTCCTGTGGAAAGCATACGGTCCTCCAGATGTTCGAATCTGTTGGGAACCTCTGTGGTATGCCCAAGAACCTGTATCTCATGTACCTGATCCGCTGCGGGCGCGATCGCCCTGCCAAATCCATCCAGCACACGCTTCCCGTTATCTGTCACATAGTAGCTGTCCCCCTCGAAGAATACCTCTTCACTAAAGGAGATAAAATTATACCCGTCTCCTCTGACCACGGTTACATTGGCATCAAGCCCCATGGTATGGAACTCGTTGACGAGATTTTCATACATGGTCTGGAGAGACTCTGTTATTTCCTCAGCCTCGACAGCCTCCTGACTTCTCATCTCCTCAAGCTGTTCCGCCGCCTCAGGGTTCATACTGGCGACGAGATTCTCCCACTTTGACTGATCCATGGAAGAGATCGCATAGAGCAGTACAAAAAAACAAAGAAGAAGCGTGACCATATCGCCGTATGTATCCATCCATGAACCGGCCGAGGCTTTTTTTCTTGATTGTTTCATATTCTGCCACCTCTATTTCTTCTTGCCGCCCCTTTTTGCTCTTTTCTTTTTGCCTGAGCCGCCTTCTTCGCCCTCTGCCTGCGTGATGCGGAGCTGGCGTTTCTGCGCAAGTGAAGAGGCCAGTCTTTCTTTGAGCACCTTCGGGTTATCTCCCTCCTGGATGGCGAGAACGCCCTCCACAATAATTTCTTTATACAGCCTCTCCTCGTCATCCCTCAGATTCAGCTTTGAAGTGATCGGATGGAAGACGAGATTTGCAAGCATACATCCGTAAAAGGTTGTTACAAGTGCAACCGACATATTCGCTCCAAGGCTTTCGGACGCTCCCGCCGAGAGATCCATGTCCTTGAGCATATTGATCAGTCCGATCAGTGTACCGATCATTCCGAAAGCAGGCGCATACGCAGATCCCCTGACATACATTTCCGCCTCTTCCGAATGGCGCTGGGACATATTCTCAATATCCAGTTCCAGCGTACTTCTGATCTTCTCCGGATCCATGGCGTCTACCACGTACATCACGCTCTTTTTTAAGAATGGGTCATTCAACTCGGCCACCCGTCCCTCAAGGGCAAGAAGGCCGTCCTTCCTCGCCACCTGCGCGAACTCCGCCAGAACATCGATCACAGGCTCAGGCCGGAACTTTTTGGAGCTGCATATAATGACCATGTGTTTTCCCACATTTTTCAGTATACTGAACGGGAAGCTTGCGATGATAGCACTGATCGTTCCGCCGACCACAATAATAATACTGGGGTAGTCCACAAAATTCCAAATGCTTCCGCTGTCCATAATTCCGTAAAATACGAAAACAAAACCTGCTATTATGCCGATAATACTTGTAATATCCATCTCTATACCTCCGCATCCGCCTTTCGATAGATTTCTGTCCTATATTGAGTGATCCTTTTTATGATCTCCTCCTCATCTTCCTTCACGATGTGGAAGTGCCCGTTCATCATGATCACCTTTGATTCGGGAATCAGCTCCACATATTCGATCTGAAAGGGATTGATCAGGATCGTATCTCCATTCAGCTTCGTAAACTTAACCATATGTAATACAGTCCTCCTTTTGTCTCTGCGGGACGCTGCCCGCCCCGCAGATATATGCGTATGACAGAGATTGCGCATGACCGGCGCATGATCCGGCCCCGGCCATACGAATTATGCCGCTGAATATCAGCGCTTCATATTTACCAGTTCTTCAAGCATCTGGTCTGATACTGTGATCATTCTTGTGTTCGCCTGATATCCTCTCTGCGTGGTAATCATGTAGGACATCTCAGTCGCAAGATCCACGTTGGACATCTCCAGATAGCCGCTGAGCACTTCTCCTGAGGCGTCATTCTGGGGTCCCACGTTAATCTCCCCGGCGTTTTCCGTGATCTCGTAGGTGAAGCCGCTGTCCTGCTCCATGCCGTTGACGTTCTCCACGGTCGCCAGAGCGAACTGTCCCACCACATGGGAAATACTGTCTTTATCGACAACAGTGATAACACCGTCCGAGCCGATCTTCACGGAGCTGTAAGTTATAGGGTTACCAGCGGGGGTACCGTCAATTGCCACATTAAGACGGATCGGCTGCAACTCTGTGCCCGCGGCTGTATCTACAGTGACATTCCCGGTTCCCGGATCCACAGTTCCTGTGGTATACCCGTACACGTAATTACCCTTATCATCCACGAGATATCCGTTGCTGTCCATCGAGAAAATACCGACGCGGGAGAGGCTTAAGCCGGCCCCGTCAAGGTCATCCGTATCTACATTGGTAGTATACGGTCCTACGATGAAAAATGCCGGCCCGTTGATCATACAGTCAAATGCCCTTCCCGTATAGGACTGGGTTCCAGTCTCCATGTTGGAAGTGATGGAGCTTACGTTAGCGCCGTATCCGATCTGGGATGTGTTGATGCCTCCCGTGAATCCCGCGGCTGCGTTTCCCGCTGCCCCGGTGATGTAATTCTGGTACATCGCGTCCGCGAAGTTAGCGCTCTTTGACTTGTAGCCCCATGTGTTGACATTCGCTATATTGTTTCCGATAACATCCATCTTTGTCTGATGTGATTTCAAACCGGCAATCGCCGACTGCATTGATCTTATCATTGCTATATTTCTCCTTTACTTTGTGAAAGCGCAGCCCTGCCCGGCTGTCAGTCGCACATCCGGGCCTAGCCTCCTCTCAGAGGTCCGGCCTACATAAAGACCGCGCTGTCGATGTTAGTGAATATGTTGTTTTTCATTTCCTGCTCTGTGATCGAGGTCACCACCACATTGTTCGCCACATTGACGATAAAAGCGCCGTGACTGCCGATCACCACGGTTTCCCTCGAGCCCTTCTGCCGGGCTTTCTCAACCGCCTGTGTAAGTTCGTCCAGATTTTCGCCCGTAAGCTGTATGCCCCGCTGTTCCATGCGCTGGGACGCGTGACGTGAGAACTGGATCTGCCCTGTCTGAGCCGCCGCCTGTCTGAGCCGGTCGGCGAACTCTGTCCCGGAGCTTTTACTGTGCCCGAACTCATGCTGAACCCTCAGCGACTGGGAACTGGTAATCTTCCCTGTCTGGTCCATGTGCTGCTCACCTCGTCTTTCCTCTTATACCGTCTCAGTATCACCGACATCCGGCTGTTCTTCTGTGTCGCCCTCATCCGGTTCCTCCGGATCCGGCTTTTCAGGAACTGTACCTACACCCATGATCTGTACAAGGCTGTACTCTTTCCCGTCGATAACCACCGTCGGCACTGTGCCGAGCGATACGCCGGAAACGACTCCTTTAAGTTCCTCGCCCGTGTAATACCCATCCTTATCCACCTCTGCGACGGTTACTTCTTTGCCCATCATGGACGACGCATAGTTTAACAGGTTCACGGTCGAGAGATCGGAAACCGCCGTCGACATCTGTGTGATCGCCTCGGACATCTGGTTCTGTACGAGCTGGCTTACCATCTCGGAGGTGTCCATGGGATTGTCTGCGTCCTGATACTGAATCTGTGTCGCCAGAAGCGTGTAGAAATCCGACATCGTAAGCTCATACGGATTCTTCGTCTCTTTAGTTAAAGATGTGTCCGTGGTATCTTCTGTCTTTGACGCCGTGCTGCTTCTCGCCGCAGATGTGGCTGTCGCGCTGTTTCCATACATGCTGAGATTGCTGAGCGCGGATGTTGTTATATCTGGCATCTTCTATTCCTCCTGCCTTATCTTTTCTTATTCGTTACACTAACCCCAGCCGCAACTGCTCAAGGAAGTCTCCCTGTGCCGGCCTGTTCTTCTGCCTTTCGTGCTGCTCACGCTGCTCTTCACGGGTGTCCTGTCCGCCGTTTCTGCCGTCCTGATTCAGATACTGCTGCTGCGGCTGATCGATCACGATCTCTGTCTGGCCGCCCATATGATCCTGAATCAGACCGCCAAGCTCCGCCGCGTGGCGCGACAGCGCCTCAAGTGTTCCGGAGTTTGTACAACTGATAACCACAGCCGCTTTTCCGGCTTCATAGGTCGCTTTCAGAATGATCTTTCCCAGATTTGCCGGTTCAAGCTGGATCTCCAGTTCCTTTACCGATGAATCCACCGCGTTTTTGATCAGCTCTGACAGCTTCTGCATGTTCTCTGTCTGGTTCGCTGAGCTAAAGCGCAGCACTGGTGATGTATCCGTCTTCTGCTGTACCTGAGCGTTCTTCTCTACGGATGTGGCGGACGACGGGTTGAACTGTATCTGTTCCGTCTGCTCCCCGGATACACGGGAATTTTTCTCCATCTCCCGACTCTCCGCTGCGCCGGCATCCGCCATTGCTGTCTGCTTCCCGCCCGAGAGTTCTGTCTGGCCGGAATCCGTCTGACGAGCAGAAACCTGTACATTTTCTGATCCTGCTGTATCTTCTGATCCCTTCTGCAAAGGCTGGACGGCTGCTTTGTCCGCATCGGGCTTTTCTTTGAGCGCGTGGCTCTCTGCGTGAACTGACGCAGGCAATGAAGCCTCGGCCTCAGATCCTGATGCCGCCCCTGCTATAGTCTCCGCCGCGAATCCTGCCGCATCCGGCACACTTCCTGTCATAGTCTCCGCCGCAGCCCCTGCCGCTTCTGCCCCTGACTCTAATACAGGACTTTGGGGTGTCGCCACGGTGCCTGCCTGCATATTCTGCGACATCATATCCGCCGCCATGTTCTCAGGCTGCATCGCTGTACCTGATATGCCGAACACACCGGACAGCACTCCTGTCTGCGCCAGACTCCCCGCTTCTGAAAGCCGCGCCATGATCATATTCAAGGGTGTTGCCTGCATATACTGAGAAGCCATGCTCTGAACCAAGGAATCAGCCGGGTCAGCGTCGTCTGTCTGACTGTCCTTCATCGCGCCAGCCGCCTCCATCATCTGTGCGAACATATCCGAATCACCGTCAGCCGCCTGCCCTTTCTGCCCCGCGTTCAGTTCATTTCCCGCTGCCATGGCCGCCGGCTGCTGCATCATCATGTTCTGCATGATCATGTCCATTTCCATTCACCTCCTTTTCTTTATGATATCTATGGTAATCTGCTCTTGATAAGCAGGACTACCCGTTTTCTCTCTCCCGTTTGCGCGCTATCGAGCGGTTGGATACAAATTCCTCGACTTCCCGCTCATGCTCTTTCGCCTCCAGCGCGTCATATTCTCTCCGCTTTTTATCCTTAAGCATCTGTATGGAGGAGGTTTCCTTCTTGGCCTCTATTACCAGTTCCCGCCTGCGCTCCTCTTCTCTTTGCCGTCTGGCGAGTTCTTCTTTCTCTGAGGCGATCTTTCCGATCAGCAGGCTGAGATACCCCGAGTATCCCTGCAGCCTTGCGGAAGATATTTCCGAGAATTTAATCTCGTCCACCTGCTCCTTGAACGAGCGGAATCCGGTTTCCAATTCCCCGATCTTTTCCTCCTGCTCTTTCACCTGCCTGACAGCCTGTCCATGCTCATTTCTTAAGTTCTGCTCTACCTGTTCTTTATAATCAAGCACACGTTCCAGTGTAAAAGAAAACTTTTTCACAGACTGTTCCTCCTCGCCGCACTATGTTATCTAAGTATCTGCCTCATCGTTTTTACTGTCTGTTCCATCGTAAAGGAT
Organism: Candidatus Mediterraneibacter merdavium; assembly: GCA_019118545.1. Lineage (GTDB taxonomy): Bacteria > Bacillota > Clostridia > Lachnospirales > Lachnospiraceae > Mediterraneibacter > Mediterraneibacter merdavium. The sequence goes on from DWYT01000103.1 coordinate 25,264, forward strand.
TCCCCTGTCCTCTGCATCAGGAAATCATTGATCTTCTGTATGCGCGATATTGCATTATCCAGACGGGGATTTGTTCCCGCTTTGTAGGCGCCTATGGAGATCAGATCCTCGTTCTGTGCATAAAGGCTTAAGATGTCCCTCAGCTCTGAGGCAACCCCCTTGTGCTCATCGCCCACAATCTCTGTCATAAGTCTTGATATACTGGCGTTAATATCAATGGCGGGGAAGTGGTTCGCATTGGCCAGTTTTCTGGAAAGTACGATATGCCCGTCGAGGATACCTCTGACAGTATCCGCCACCGGCTCGTTGGTGTCGTCGCCTTCTACCAGAACCGTATATACCCCGGTTATTGACCCTTTCTCAAAGTTCCCGCTCCTCTCAAGCAGTTTGGGGAACTCCGCGTAAATTGACGGCGTATATCCTCTCGCCACAGGCGGCTCTCCCGTGGCAAGACCGATCTCTCTCTGCGCCATGGCGAATCTGGTCAGAGAATCCATCATAAGGAGCACATCCTTGCCCCTGTCTTTAAAATATTCTGCAATAGTGGCCGCGACAAGAGGACATTTCATGCGGAGCATGGCGGGCTGGTCAGACGTCGCCACGACTAGGACAGAGCGCTTCATTCCCTCTGGTCCAAGGTCTTTCTCAACGAACTCCAGCACCTCTCTTCCTCGTTCTCCCACCAGCGCGATGACATTGATATCCGTGCGGACATTTCTTGCGATCATGCCCATCAGGGTACTTTTTCCCACACCGCTGCCGGCGAAGATGCCGATACGCTGTCCCTTGCCGATCGTATTCAGCCCGTCGATGGCCTTGATGCCGAAACTCAGCGGCTCAGTGATTCGCGGCCTCTTTAACGGGTTGATCTTGGGGTTCTCAACATAGTAATACCGGGATGAGGTGAAATTCCCCAAGTCATCCATAGGGCGCCCAAGAGCGTCTATGATACGCCCTCTTAGGAACTCCCCTACAGGGATTTTCAAACGCTTTTTCGTGTTTCTGACGAAGCTGTTCGTACCGATCCCGCTCATGCTTTCGTAGGCCATGAGCTGAACCCTGTCCTCTCTGAACCCGACTACCTCCGCCTGTATCTGCCTGTGCTGCTCCTCATCGTAGATCATCACGATATCTCCGATGTTGGCCCCGCCGCCGGATGCTTCCATGGACATTCCAGTGATATTTTCTATCCTTCCGATATGATTGATCGTCTCAGACTGAAAGATCAGTTTTGGTATTTCGCTGAGCATGTCCGTCCCTCCTTACCGGCTATACGCGCGCATTGTTCAGTATTTCCTTGATGTTTTCCATCTGCGTGCTTACGCTGATGTCCATGACTTCCTGCGGAAGCTCAACGATACATGTCCCGGGCGCCGCGTCTTCCATGACAATAATTTTCACATTGTCCGATATCTTGGACAACTCTCTTAGAAGATCAGCGTCCCCTCTGATGCTGGCGGCCTTTTCCTCCGGATCATCAGAGATATAAATCTTCGCCCATGCGGTTCTTTTTAGCTTCTCCGTGGCCGCAAGGATCATATTTTTCACGACATCGCCGCTTGATTTCAGGCTTGTCTGTATGATCTTCTCGCCAATAGCCAGAGAAATATTTTTTAGATCGTCCAGATAATCTTCTGTCACCTTTTCTTTCGCATGCTGCATATCAACGGCATACTTCTCCAGCTTCTCCCGGAGGTTTTGGTATTCGCCTTTAAGCTCCTCCCGATGTTCTTCGTATGCCTTTTTCCTGCCGTCCTCGCAGCCTTTTTCCATGCCCTCTACATATCCTTCTTCATAGGCCTCCTTCTTAATACGAAGCGCCTCTATGCGGGCTTGGTTCAGCACAGCTTTTGCTTTTTCTACATTTTCATGAAACAACTCTTGGCTCTTTTCCCGTAAAAGCTCTTCTTCTGTCTTGACCCTTACTTCCGTTGTTTCGCTGGCCGTGCAGCTCAGGTCAGGAAAAGGCGCCTCCTGCCACAGGGCATGCTCCCTGCGTTGTACAATCCTAGACAATGATCTCATCCTTTCCGCCCTTGCTGATTACCAGTTCGCCTTCCTCATCGAGACGGCGGATCAGGTTAACAATGCGCTGCTGTGCTTCTTCTACATCTCTTAAGCGGACATTGACCGTAATCTCAAGGTCAGACTTGATCGTGTCAGCCATACGCGTGGACATGTTTGCATAGAACAGCGAAGCGATTGATTCGTCCGCGCCTTTGAGGGCATAGACGACATCCTTCATATCGCATTCTCTTATGAACCTCTGGATCGAACGGTTGTCCATAGTAGAGATATCCTCGAATACGAACATCTTCTTCCTGATGGTGTCCGCCAGTTCCGGCTCGGTCTTGCTCATCTCGTCGAATATGTACTTCTCGCTTGAACGATCCATGTTGTTCATCACATCCGCAACGTAATCCACACCACCAATTGTAGTGAAGTCTGTTGTAAGAATGTTGTTGAACTTACTCCGAAGCTGATTCTCCACGATCTTGATAGCATCGGGCGAAGCGCCCTCCATCTTCGCGATCGCCTCCACCACCTTGATCCGCTTATCCTCCGGCAGCTCCGTGATAACCTGAGCCGCCTGTTCAGCGTCCGAATAAGCCAGAATCATGGCAATCGTCTGCGGCCGCTCGTACTGGAGCACTGCCAGCAGGTTCTTGTTGTCCATTTTATTGAGAAATTCAAAGGGAGTGTTTTTCAGATATTTGGAAACCTTCTGCAAAAGCTCCCTCGCCGTGGACTCCCCGTAAGCCTTTTCAAGTACTGTGCGGGCATACTCCATGCCGCCGTCTGTCACTACCTTGCGCGTCAGGCATGTCTTGTAGAAATCATCCAGCACTTCCTCAGTTCTGGCTGCCTCGATATGCCCCAGCTTGGCCACTTCCAGCGTGAGCTTCTCCACTTCATCGGCGCTGAGATATTTGTATATCTTCGACGCCTTGTCCGCTCCCAGTGCCACAACAACTGTGGCGGCTTTCTGTTCGGGAGTAAGACGATTTGCATTAGTTTGTGTTTGCGGCATCTGATTCCCCTCCATTCAGCCACGATCTCAGCATCTGGGCGGAGATCTCCGGGTTGTCCTCTGCAAAGTCCCTGATGCTCTCCCTGAGCTCTCTGCTCCGCTCATTCTGCATACTCAGAATATTGAGATCTTCCTCCTCATCTCTAACGTCCGGAATCACCAGCGTATCGGAAGGCTGCGCGGCCAGTCTCTCCCGCTCTCTTCTCTTCTTTCTGACGCGCCTTACGATCAGGAACACAATCAGAAGGATGAGAAGAAGCGCTCCGCCGATAATCGCGGCGATCCATCCATATCTCTGGATAAAGGTCTGCGCCACTGCCCCGACATCCTGTGCTGTATCGTCCGTATAGAACGGTGCGGCCACCGCTGTGATCTTCTCGTCGATCTGATCCAGCGGAATTCCTGTCGCATTGGCAACAAGCTCTCTCACCTCATTATACTGCAGATTGCCGAAGCCTGTTCCGTTGACCGAGACAGAAACCGTCAGGTCGTCCATAACTCCCGGATCAATCTCTGTCTGCTCCTTCACCTGATCAACCAGATAATCCCTGCTGTACGTCTCACTGTTATATGTGTTTGTATTGGTGCCGTCTTCCTGATTGTATTCAGCAATGTCGGCATTTTCCTCTGTCCCTGCCACTCCGGCGGCAGTGTCAGTTCCTGTCCCTTCATCCGTGGAGCCCTCCTCGTGGGAAATGATTCCACTCTTATCATTCGCATCGATCTTATCCGGCGTGGTGTATGTAGTCGTCTCTCTGATGATCCGCTCCATATTGATTCTACCGTTTGCAGCCACGCGCACATTTCCCTCTCCATAGAAAGGCACAAGCACGTTTACTACCTTCTGCTCGATCTTCTGCTCCACAATCCTTGAAAGCTCGGCTTCCGTTGTGTTGACGCCTGTGTCGCCCGTATCGGCCGAAAGTTCAATGCCATTCTGGTCGAACACAGAGACGTTCTCCATCTCCAGATCCGGCACACTCCGCGCCACAAGCCGCTGGATCGCCTCCGCCTGACGTGAACTCAGTTCAGCCCCGCTCTTCATTGTCACTACAACCGACGCGCTTCCGGTGCTTTTTTCCGTACTCTCAAGCACATACTGCTGCTGCTCGCCCAGAGCAATGGTCACCTTCGCGTCCTGCACACCGTCAAAAAGCCCTATGGTCGCTCCAATTCTGTTTTGAAGCTCATAGAGCTTATAAGTCTGTTGTTCTGAATCCGTGGCCATGCCCCCGGCGTTCTCTGTAAATACATCATATGTAAAGCCGCTGCTCGGATATCCCTCATATACAAGCTGCGCCCTGATGCTGTCCGCCTGAGACTTCTCCACGAGGATGGTTCCGCCGCCCTCATACCGGTAATCAGCGCCGTCTTCCTGCAGCTTCGCAACAATCTCAGATGCCTCATCCTGAGAAACTTCAGAAAAGAGCGGCACGTAATCCTTATGGTTAAGAATTACCGCTGCCGTCACCGCCCCGGCTATGATGAGGACCGCGACGACTCCGCTTATAACCTTCACCCGTTTATCGAGCCGCCCTATAAATTCTTTTATTTCCTGTAATTTTTTCTTTACGTCCGGTTTCATCTTACGCTTTCCTCTCCCGATGTTTTATACAGTCATCCGCATCAGTTCATTATAAGACTCCAGCGCCTTGTTTCTAAGCTGAACAAGCATATTTACGGAAAGCTGTGCCTCTGATGCCGCAATCTGAACCGAATGAGGGTCATCAATCTGACCCGTAGCCAGAAGATACTGCTGTGTCTGGAGATTGCTCTCCGTATCTCTTACATCCTGCAGGGCACTCTCAAAAATACTGCGGAACATCCCGTCCGCCGACGCCGTTTTCGAAACCGCAGAAACGTTGTTGATCCCCTCTATCGATCCCCAAAGGCGGATCGGTGTAATAAAATTATTTTCCATAGCTCCCATCTCTCCTTATAATACAATCTTCTGCTTAACTACTTTCTCTTCAGGCGCTACTGCCCCTTGATCACCGTATTGAGGCGGGTAATATCACTTGTAACGCTCCTAAGAAGGTACTGATACTGGAGAGAGGTTCTTGTCAGCTCCATAATCTCCACATCCGCATTGACATTATTTCCATCTACTCTCGATGACTCCTCATCCGATGTATTGATCTGGCAGCGGCTTGCATCAATCGCTTTGGCAACGTCCCGCGCACTGCCGTTCCCGGCCGCCTCAAGGCGTCTCTGGAACTCTTCTTCAAATGTAACATATTTGGCCTTGTATGCCGGTGTCTCAACATTCGCCAGATTATCTGATATTACAGACTCTTTTGTCCAGAGAAAGTCCAGAGCTTTTGACGCCATGCTGATGGTATTCCCATATATTCCGTTTATTGCCATAGAGACACGTCCTTTCTTTGCCTTAACAGTCATTTTGACAATGTTTTCTCTAATTGCTTCTTATTATTTTATATCCCGTCCTTTGGATTGTCAACACTTTATGTTACTAAAGAGCCACATTTTCCAACGGATTATAGCATTTATTTCCATATTTCGCGCAAAGGAACGGGTGCCGTGCCAAAACCTCTCCGCAAAAAATTACACATTATGTCCTTATTTTTTTTTGTTTTGTGTCGAATATTACAATATGGCGAAATGTATGATTTAGCTTTTGGCATTACATATGCCCTATTACTTAATCTTTCTTACATCAAGCTGTAATCAATCTACTCGACATATGGAAGGAGTAAGAAACATGTACCAAAAAACAACTTTAAAATGGAAAACGCAACTGATATGTTTCCTTCTTGCCCTGACGGCATGGATTGCCGCGATTGTGGGAATTGCCGCCTGCGCAAAGGGCAACGCTTCATTTTCAGCAATGACGGTCATAGAGATCGTGCTTCTGGCCGTCTCCGCCGTTCTTCTGGTATTTCTTCTGCGCACCATGGGCAGAGATCTGTTTACGCCTCTTATAGAGTGTGCCGCGCGTATTAACGCCCTTGCTGCAGGAGATCTTGATTCTCCCATGCCGGAATGTGAAAAGGGCGGTGAGGTCGGAGAGCTTATCCGCTGCACGGGAAAGCTTACTGACTCGCTCCGCCAGATTATTGAGGACGAAGACCGGATACTCACCGCAATGTCCGGAGGCGATTTTACTGTCAGCTCTAACTGCAGGGACTTATATACAGACGGTTTCCGCCCTCTTCTTACATCTATGCAGCGGCTTTGCTACTGCCTTGGCGACTCTCTGCACCAGATCAGCGACGCTGCCACTCAGGTAGACACAGCGTCCACACAGGTGTCAGACGGGGCGCAGGCGCTCTCTCAGGGAGCGACCCAGCAGGCAAGTTCCGTTCAGGAGCTTGCGGCTACGATAAATGACATTTCCACACAGATCACGGAATCCGCGGGGAATGCCGGAACCGCCAGCACCCTCGCCAACAGCGTGGGAAGCGACATGATGGACAGCAACCTGCATATGAGTGAGATGACCAACGCTATGGCGGAGATCAAAGAGGCGTCCAAGCAGATCCACAAGATCATCAAGACGATCGAGGATATTGCTTTCCAGACCAACATCCTCGCACTCAACGCGGCTGTCGAGGCTGCGAGAGCAGGATCAGCGGGCAAGGGCTTTGCCGTCGTCGCTGACGAGGTACGCAACCTCGCCGGAAAGAGCCAGAACGCGGCAAAAGATACTGCTACCATGATCCAGAACGCGATCGCGGCTGTAGACAAGGGTATCACGATCGCAGACGAGACAGCGGAGTCCATGAACAAAGTCGTCGCAAATGCACAGATGGTTGTCGACCAGATCAGTTCTATATCGGAAACCTCCAAGACGCAGGCTGACGCAGTCTCTCAGGTTACCACAGGAATCGACCAGATCTCAAGCGTTATACAGACGAACTCTGCTACAGCAGAGGAGAGCGCGGCGGCAAGCGAGCAGATGTCTGCACAGGCTGTTCTTCTCCATAAGATAGTAGCAGGCTTTAAGTTCCGCAGCACTCAGGAAATGAACCATCTCGCCGCAGCACTGCGGGAGAGCGGACAAAGCATCTCCGTACAGAGACCCGCACCGACTGCACCGACTGCGCCAGCGCAGACAGAAACGCAGCCGGAAGCCATAGCAGAAGCGGCGGAAACTTTCGAAGATATACCGGCTCCCGAGCCTGATTTATCTGACACACCTGTTTCCCGGCCAGCAGCATTCAGCGGCTCCTTTGTCGGCAACAATGATAAATATTAAAAAGCAGAAAAATAAAATCCCCGCAGCTTCAAATGTATGCTGCGGGGATTTTATTTTTCTGCATTAACACAATTAACATGCGCGCAAGGGCGCCGCGCGGCTACGTAGAGGTTTCATCAACATCCCCGCCCGCCGCCTCGCCGGCTTCTTCGGCGGGCTGATCAGGCAGTTCCTTCTCCTCAGCTTTCTCCTTTTCTTTTTTCGTTTTCCCATAATTCAGAAAATACACATAGATGTCTACGATTGCGGCGTACAGCTCCTCGGGGATCTCTGTGCCTAAATCAAGCTGGGTGAGTACCGTGGCAAGGGAATTGTCCTCATAGATGGGAACTCCGTTATCCTTGGCTGCCTGTATGATCCGCCGCGCCATATAACCCACGCCCGATGCCACGATCACAGGAGCAGCCTGACCCTCTTCATCATAGGACAGAGCCACGGCCTTCTGGTTGAGTACATCATCAAATGCTGACATTGATCGAATTCTTCCTTTCTTTGAGTTTTGTAAACGCTTCTGTTAGCGGTATGGAAGCGGCGCTGTTTCCTGTGAGCACTTCCTCCGGCCTTAAGGAATGTTCCTCCAGTATGCGTCTGATGTCGGACTGTATTTTCCCCGCGTCCTTCTCCAACTCCGGGGGGATATTAATCTGGACGGATACTTTCTCTTCTCCGCACAGAAAGAACAAATCGAAAAATCCGAGATCCTGTATATCGAATTTCACAAGGCCTTTTATCATCCTCTCCCTGCTGCCGTCTTCTTTCTCCCGGCCGCCCTCGGCGTCGGGATCGACCCACATCTCGGAAAACATCATTGTCCCGTCCACTGACGCGGGTACAAGGAGATGAAGAAGCGGCATATAGACGCTTTCATTGAGCACGATCGCGTCCATAAGCTGTTTGAAAGCCTGTATGTTCTCTGTCCCGGCTTCTCCCTCGGCACCTTTTACGATGATCTTCGCGAGCTGATCCATCTGGCTGTTCTGGGCGGATGCTTTTTCAAATTCCGTATTTTCCAGTATCCGGAATATCTTCGTCATGTCAAAGTCTCCAAAAACCCGCTGGAATACCTGATAGTCCATAAGTTTTTCAAACGCCTGCAGCACCCCCTGCTGCTGCCCGTTCTCATAGCGGCTGATAAGCTCCGCCATGTGGGCTACGGTATCTCTGAGCACTCCCCTGTCATGCGTCTTTGATATATATTCATTGAGATATGGGAGAATCTCTGACTTCAATGTCCGGAGGTTCTCCGCCTGCTGCTCCGGAGACGCCCCCTCCCTGCTGATAAGCCTCTGCCCCATCTGCGCGGCCTCTTCCCGCTGGCGCGGAAACATCCGCTGGAGCACTTCTTTAAGATCCCTCTGGATATCTTCCATGACGCTGCCGCTCTCGGCCATATCTGTGTATTTTTTCAGAAAGTTCAGGATATTTGCCTTAAGCTCTACTGATTTTGTCTCGCTCATCATCTTCCTGAGCAGCCCGAAGAATGCTCCTGTGTACCGGACTGCCGCCTCTCCCTGATTCTGGAGCAGCCCTTGGAGATTCTCCGGCCCGGCCTGTATCATCCCGAGAAATTTTGCGATCTCCTGAGCAATCCCGCCTTTAATCCCTGACTGGACAGTGGTGGACGACAGCTCGGACAAGAGCTTAGGAAGCTCTTCCGCCACTGACGGCATCTTCTGAAGCTGGCGTATAAAATTATCAAAATTTGACTCGAATTTAAACTGAAGCGGCTCTCCCTCCTGCTGCCCCGACGCGTCGCTTCTGGCGTCCGGACGCACGACTTTACTGGGGTCAACGGGACCTTGTATATTGGTCGGAGTCTGCATTTCCGGGTTCGCCCTGACATTGGCCGCATTATCATAACCTGTAGTCGGAGTCGTCACCTTTAAAATATTTGCCATTTTTTCGCCTCCCGGTAATTATTTTTTTCTTATTTTTGTCGAAATATAGAACGACAGAGATGTCTTATGAAGCTGTTTTCACACAGCGTACAGCCTCTGTTGCAAACTATCTTATCATAGAAAAGGCGGTGCATACCATGGATAATGTAACTGACAGCTTACTTGATACATATCTATTTGAAACGAACTCACTGTTGGAACGGTTGGATGAGCTTCTGATCGAAGCGGAGCAGAATAAGGATTTCACTGAAGATGAAGTCAATGAAATCTTCCGCAGCATGCACACGATCAAAGGTTCTTCCGCCATGCTTGAATTCAACTCTCTCATGGAGATTGCCCACCACATTGAGGATCTTTTCTTTTATATCAGGGAAAACGGAATGTCCGCCCTGAATTCTGAGGAGAAAAACGAACTGTTTAACCTCATGTTCAAATCTGTTGACAGGCTTCGTGAAGAGATTGAGAAAGTCGAAAACAACGAGCCGCTCAGTACTAATATCGACAGTTTCATAGAAGAAATAAATGATTTTCTGAGCAAAATCAGCGGGCACGGCAAAGGAGCGGACCCGAGCGCAGAGGCCGCCGCAGACACGGCGCCTGAAATTACTTCCGCCCCGGTATCTCCGGCCGACGTTCCCGGTATGCCCGACTCTCCGTGGTGCATCCGTATCTTTTTCGAGGAAGGCTGCGGGATGGAGAACCTGCGCGCATTCATGCTGGTCACAACCCTTCAGGAGAATGGGTATGATTTTATATGCTCTCCGCCGGACGTAGAGACAAACGGGGAGACCTCCCAAGAGATTATCAGCAATGGCTTTTATCTGGGCTTTAAGGACGAGGATCAGGCGAAAAAAGCGGCCGTGGTCGTCGCCGGAAGCAACAATATCCATTCCTATGAGCTGATTGAAAATACGCCGTCAGAGGAAAAGGAAAGCCAACGCACAGAGAAACCATCCGGCTCCGCTGAACCGGATACCCCGAAAAAGCCTCAGGGCACACAGCAGACAGGGCGCCAGCAGGCTCCTGCACATCATGCCCCGGTCAAACAGAACCTGATCAGTGTAAACCTGTCCAAACTGGACAGCCTTATGGCTCTTGTAGGAGAGATTGTCATCACAGAATCCATGGTGACATCATCCCCTGACCTCAAAGGTCTTAAGCTTGACAACTTTATGAAATCCGCGCGCCAGCTCCGCAAGCTGACAGACGATCTTCAGGATATTTCCATGTCTCTGAGGATGGTTTCCGTATCGGGCGTATTCCAGAAGATGAACCGTATCGTCCGCGATATGAAGAAGACGCTGAACAAGGATGTACGCCTTACTCTTGTGGGCGAGGACACGGAGCTTGACAAGTCTATCGTGGACAATATCAGTGATCCCATCATGCACATTGTCCGTAATTCCATGGATCACGGCATCGAGGATTCCAGCGAGGAGAGAATCGCCGCAGGCAAAGACCCGCAGGGCGAGATCATTCTCTCCGCCGTACACACAGGCAATGAAGTAATCATCTCCATTCAGGATGACGGACGGGGCGTGAATACAAACGCGGTGTTGGAAAAGGCGAAAAGAAACAACTTCCTCACCAAGCCGGAAGAGGAATACACGAAAAAAGATATCCTCGCTCTCCTCATGGAACCGGGATTCTCCACAAATGCGGAAGTCACGGAATATTCAGGACGTGGCGTCGGCATGGACGTTGTAAGGAAGAATATTGAGAGCATCGGCGGAGGAGTATCCATGTCCAGCGAGGAGGGGAAAGGATCCTGCACAACACTGAAGATCCCGCTCACTCTCGCCATTGTGGACGGCATGGAGATCTCAGTAGGCAATTCCATATTTACAGTGCCGATCTCCAATATCCGCCAGTCCTTCAAGGTGGCTGCCGAGGATGTTATTTATGACGCCTCAGGCAATGAGATCATACGCTGCATGGACGAGTTTTACCCGATTATCCGTCTGCACAGTCTGTACGGCATTTATGATGATGCCTGCACGAATATCGAGGACGGAATACTGATGTGGGTGGAGGCGAACGAGAAGTCTTTCTGTCTCTTCGTGGACAGCCTCCTCGGAGAACAGCAGGTCGTTGTCAAACCGCTTCCTGCATACCTTAATAACTTTGGCATCAAGGAATACGGCATCAGCGGCTGTACGATACTCGGCGACGGCAATATAAGCATTATTCTGGACATTGCAAGCATCTATTCTGCTGTTGTCCATTCATAATAAACTGATTAGGAGGAATTAACCATGTCAAATGAAAAGGAAGGGCTTACTGCTCAGGAGATCCTTGAAAGTGAGGAGATGGAAGCTTCTGCGGCTGAGGACACCTCCACAAAAGAATTCTTGACATTTGTCTCCGACGGACTTACTTACGGTGTCCCCACGGAGCATGTCATAGAGATTATTACGAACCATACAATACGCCCCCTGCCTCTTGTGCCTGATTATGTGCAGGGTATTATCAACCTGAGAGGACAGATAATTCCGATCATTGATATCCGGCTGCGCCTTGGAAAACCGTTCCTTGAATACACGTCTAAAACATGTATTATCATACTTGACATCGGCTCTGACCGGATCGGTGTCTGTGTAGACGCGGTGTCTCAGGTGCTGTCGCTTGATGAATCGCAGTCCTCCCCGGTTCCTCTGGAGGACCGCCAGCAGCTTGCTACTTCCATGATATCCGTGGAGGGCGGAAAAATTGTTCTTCTGCTTAACTGTTCCGCCATCATCGAGTCATAAAGAGCGAAAGGAGATTTTCTGTTATGCTGACACTTACAGATGAAGATTTCCGGCGGCTGGTCCGCTTTGTCAAAGATGATTACGGTATAGATTTAAGTAAGAAAAAGCAGCTCATCATCGGGCGTCTGTCCAACACGATCAGCGCTATGGGGATGAGATCCTTCAAGGAATATACTGACCGTATTATTAATCAGAAAAACCCCTCGGATATAGAGACGCTGTTAAACCAGCTCACTACGAATTATACCTTCTTCATGCGTGAAGAGGCCCATTTCAATTTCTTCCGGAATACGATCCTTCCTTACCTCGAGCAGGTAAAGAAGGATCATGTTCTGAGCATATGGAGCGCGGGCTGTTCGACCGGCGAGGAGCCGTATACATTGTCCATTATACTTAAGGAATATTTCGGTTCAAAGGCGGGCCACTGGGATACCCGCATCCTTGCCACCGACATCTCGCAGAATGTGCTTCGAACTGCGCAGAATGCGGTTTATGACAAGGAGTCTTTAAGCCAGCTCCCGCCGGAGTGGATACGCAAGTATTTCCGTCCTTCGGGAGAAAAGGACGTCTATACTGTGTCTCAGGCGCTTAAAGACAATGTCATCTTCCGCACCTTTAACCTGATGGACCCGATCAAGTTCCGTCTTAAATTTGACGTCATTTTCTGCCGGAATGTGATGATCTACTTTGATCAGGAGACGAAAAACAGCCTGATAAACCGCTTTTATAATGCTACGGTTCCGGGCGGTTATCTCATGATCGGCCATTCAGAATCACTGGACCGTGCAACCATAAATTATAAGTATATCCAGCCTTCCATTTACAGAAAACCGCTGAAATAAGCTTAAATATTAGAAAGGACACTTTTTCATGTACAATACAAAGTCAGTCAAACTGATGATCGTGGACGACTCCATGGTCTTCGGTCGTTTTCTAAAGGAAAATCTTCCAAAGATGAATGAGAGGATCGAGGTCGTAGGATATTCAATGAACGCTTTCGACGCAATGAAGAAAATCTCTTCCCTGAAACCGGACGTGATATCTCTCGATATTGAGATGCCCGGAATGAACGGGATCGATTTCCTCAAAAAGCTTCTTCCCGAGCACCGTATCCCTGTCATACTGGTCTCCTCTCTCAATGTCAGCGTTTTTGACGCGCTTTCATACGGAGCCGTTGATTTTGTAAAAAAACCGGATATGTCTAAAGGCTATACAACCGAAGCATTTGCCCGGAGCCTTGCCTCCAAGCTTGTGATGGCTTCTACTGCCTCCGTGAAGGTTCCCCGCAGTATTCTGATGAACAGTTCTGCCCCGGCTGCTACTGCCAAACCGGAGCCGGAGCCTGCCCGCAGAGAGCCTTCTTCTGCGGCAGCGCCTCCGCCGCGTGTGCAGATCAGCCTGCCAAAGCTGGCCGCAGGGCAGCTTAAAATTAAGAATCCTCACGCGCCGAAGCTTAAAAACACCGTGATTGCCTTGGGCGCATCCACCGGCGGCACAGAGGCGACGCTGGAGGTTCTCAGGGATCTCCCCGCCGACACGCCCGGTATCGTCGTAACCCAGCATATGCCGGAGGGATTCACTGCCATGTATGCGGAAAGGCTGAACCGCCTGTGCGCGATGCAGGTAAAAGAGGCTGAAAACGGGGATCAGATCCGTCAGGGGCAGGTGCTTATCGCTCCGGGCGGAGATTACCACCTCAAGGTTTCAAAAAAAGGGATCAACTATTATGTAAACTGCGTTCCCGGTTCTAAAGTAAACGGGCACCGCCCGTCCGTTGATGTTCTCTTCCGCTCGGTTGCGGAAACGGTGCGGAGCGAAGGTATCGGCATCATCCTGACCGGTATGGGCGCTGACGGCGCGGAGGGACTTCTGGCCATGCGTCAGAAGGGTTCCTTTACAATCGGGCAGGATAAGGAATCCTGCGTGGTGTACGGTATGCCCATGGTGGCAAAGCAAATCGGCGCGGTATGCAGCGAAGCTCCATGCTCCAGAATCGCCACGCTGCTTGTAAACCACCTGAACTCACTCTGATCCGGAGACTTTGCATATGATCCAGAAAAAAAGACTGATAAGGAGACTGGGATATCTTTTAGGAGGAGCTTTCCTTGGCGCGGCTATTTTGCTGCTTCTGCTCACCTTTGTATGCCCTGACGTCTTCTATATGATTACAGACTGGAAATCGTCTCTTACCGCGGCTTCTGCCTCTTCCGGCAAAAAGGATGGGGCAGGAGCCGTCCGCTCCTCTGATATAGAGGTGGATATCGTGGAGCTTTCCCCGGAAACACAGCTCACCTCTGACTCGGGATGGGAGCTTACCCTCATCAACAGGGAGCATCCCCTTCCCGCTGATTATGTGCCCTCGTCTCTTGTGGACTGCGGCTACGGATGCACAGTGGACGCACGGATTGCTGACAATCTGCAGCAGATGCTTCTTGACGCAAAGTCACAGGGAATGGAGCTGACTGTTGTATCAGGTTACCGCTCCTATGACAGACAGGTAGAGCTTTTTTCTGACGGAATTGTAGAGCGCATATCAGGCGGGCTTACTCCTGAGGATGCGTATAGAGAAACTGTGCGCTCTGTCACCCTCCCCGGGGCCAGTGAGCACGAAGCTGGTATTGCAGTTGACATCACTGCCGCTTCTTATCCCGTGCTGGAGGAAAGTCAGGCGGATACCCCTGAGCAGCAATGGCTGATGTCCCACTGCTACGAATACGGCTTCATCCTGCGGTATCCGAAAGGAACTGAGGCCATTACCGGCATTACTTACGAGCCGTGGCACTACCGCTATGTGGGGGATGCCGCTGCAAAGATCCATTCCCTTGGAATCACTCTGGAAGAATATCTTGAACAAGATTAAAAAAAGAGAGGAACTATTTTTCAGAAGTTCCTCTCTTTTCTATATAATCTTGTTGGGTTATATCTCTCTGGCCCTCATTTTCTTCTGCTGGAGAGCGAAAATATCATGGCAGAGCATATCCTCCTCCCTCTCGGTCAGATTTTCGAAGCAGCAGCCGTACTTGTTTTTCCCGGTCATTTCATCTCTCTGGCCGTTCTTTCTGACTACTCTGGCAGGCAGGGTATATAACCTTCCTTCATCAATAATCTGAAGATCCTCCACTGTGATCTCTTCCCCCGGCTCATAATCGTCCGCGCTTATAATGCAGATGCCTGTCAGACTGATATCCGCGGTCAGTTCTTTTCTCTGCGAACCGTCGCTTCTCCTGACAAAACATTCATTTCTAATCGGTAAGCGGAAATGCTTTCTGCCCTCTATGTACTCCTCCACATCGTTAAGTGTAACATAGATGAAAGTTTTTCCAACCTCAGTTACTTCCCCTTTGATAACGAAGATATGGTCACTTTTTTTCTTCTTTGTTACCAGCTTGATTTTATCTCTTTCCTCGAGCGTCTCGGGAATCTCTTTTCCTCTGCGCAGGTCTATCCTGAGTTCTTCCCCGCACACGAAGACCTTCCCTATCGTTGCAGAAAACAGATATTCATTGTCCTCTGACATTGCCTGAATATTAAGGCCTCCATTTTCAAGGGCAAATCTTATTGCCTTTTTTCCTCCATAAGTCTCCTCTCCCATTTTCTTACCTCCTGTTTCTTCCGCCCCTCCTGATTTTCTGTACGGTCCTTCTGCAATACTTCCAGAAAGCTGCCTTTTTCAAGCGGCCTGTAGAAATAGAACCCCTGTATAAAGTCACATCCTGTCTGCCGTACCAGCTTTAACTCATCCCCGGTCTCCACACCCTCGACACATATCTTTTTCCCGAACTTATGGCATGCGTACATAATACTCATGATGAAGTCCACTTTTTCAGAAGATGATATGATCTTTTTCGTCATTTCCCGGTCGAGCTTGATCACATCAGCCGGATACTGCAAGAGGAGCTGCAGGCTGGAATATGCGCTTCCAAAATCATCCAGAGCAAATCCTATGCCAAGCTTTTTGCACTCTTTTATAAATGTCTCCAGTCTTTCAGGCATCTCATTGAAATGGGTTTCCGTCAGTTCGATCATCAGATTTTTCCCGCTTATCTTCTGATTTTCTATTGTTTTCCTGATAAACGGAATAAATGTGGTATCGCTGATCTGGTAATAGCTGACGTTAAAGGATAACTTAAAATCAGGCATTATCTTTGTAATACGGCGGACAAAAGCCGCTGCCTGTGTAACAATCCATTTCCCCACCGGAATAATCAGCCCGTTTTTTTCTAATATAGGAATGAACTTCACAGGTGGGACGTCCACCCCCTTGTATTTCCATCTCAGAAGCACCTCTCCGCCGTAAATCTTTCCGGTGTCCGCCTTTACCTGAGGCTGCACAACAATCCTGAAATTCTGAAAGCGTTCCTTGATACAGCGGTTAAGCTCCATGTAAAGTTCCTTCTCGCCTTTATATTCCTCCGCCAGTTCCTGAGAAAATTCCACGTAAGGCACATCCTGCATCCCCTTGGCCGCATGTGTAACGACGTCCGACTTTGCCAGCAGCGTCTCCGCGTCCCTCCCGTCTTCGGGCCTGTGCAGTATCCCGATCGCGCAGGGATAGACAATGGATATCTGATTCTGTATGTACACCTTCCTCACTGCCTCTTTGATCAGCTCGATCTTTTCAGAAGGATCCGGGACATTCTCTGACAACAGAATAAATCTTGCTTCACTTGTCCTGACCAGCCGGATTTTCCCGCTTGCCTCTTTCCTGATATGGCTCATAATCTCCCATATTATATTATCCCCTTTTCTGCTGCCCATAAGCTGGCTTATCACAGAGAAATTATTGAGGGCGACACATATAAGCAGGACTTCCTTTGAACCCTCCTCATTTTCTGTGAAGATTTTCAGGGCTTTGGAGAAATTCTGATTTACTGAGAGGCTTTCTTCCTCTGATTCATCGTCCAGTAATTCCATACACGCAGAGAAAAACAGGGGTTTCGTCTTGTCTGCATTCCATTTCAACATTCCCTGACAGTGAACCCACACCGGTATTCCGTCCTTGTTATAAACGCGGTAATGTACGCTGTACCACGTTTTTTTCTTACTCAGCATATTTTTCCTGTAATCGATATGAAACTTCCTGTCCGTCTCCACGATTCTCTGCTCCAGAAGAGA
>DWYT01000011.1 GCA_019118545.1 Candidatus Mediterraneibacter merdavium
TAATACAGAGAGTAAAAGAAGCGTCTGTGCGCGTGGAGGGCAATATAATCGGGCAGATCAAAAAAGGATATCTTGTGCTGATCGGGGTGTCTGACAGTGATACAGAGGCAGTCGCTGACAAGATGATAAAGAAAATGACCGGACTTCGGATCTTTGAGGATGAGACCGGGAAGACAAACCTGTCGCTTGCGGATGTGGACGGAAGTCTGCTTCTTGTATCCCAGTTTACGCTGTACGCGAACTGTAAGAAGGGGAACCGTCCCAGCTTCATCGGGGCGGGAGCGCCGGATAAGGCGGAGGCTCTTTATGAGTACATTATACAGGAGTGTAAAAAGTCTGTGCCTATCGTACAGACAGGGGAGTTCGGGGCAGAGATGGCGGTCAGCCTTGTCAACGACGGGCCGTTTACCATCCTGCTGGATTCCGAGACGCTGTAAGCGGATTAAAATGTAATAGTTCGGCCCGCGCTCATTCCTGATGGCCGGACTGTCACGATAAAATTTCTCAATAAAGTCTGTTAGAATTGACTTTCCCAAAAACTGGTTGCTATCATATGAACGTAACCAGTTTTTTTGCATATTTTGAGATAGGAGTGATATAGCTGTGAAACAGCACAAATTCTGGGCATGGGCCGCGGTCTTTTGCTTCGTGATGGTATTTTATACAGGCTATAAGCACAAATAAACAGACAACAGGGAGGTACTTATTATGTTCAGTATTTCAACAATGAAAAAGATCGGACTCTTCGCGGGCGGCGTCCTCTTCGGGACGGCGGGCGTGAAGGTCCTTTCAAGTAAAGACGCGAAAAAGGTATACACAAACTGTACGGCAGCGGCGCTTCGGGCAAAGGACTGCGTGATGAAGACAGCGACAACCGTGCAGGAGAACGCAGAGGATATCCTCGCGGAGGCGCAGCAGATCAATGAGAAGCGCGCCGCAGAGGAGGCCGCTCAGGTTCAGGAAGACACTGCCGGAGAAACAGGTGCGCAAAACTCCGGCAGCGAGACAGTATAACCGATGAAATTCATCATCAGGCATGAGATTAAAAGCCGCCTTCGCATCCATGTCGTCCGCAGCAGGATGACGTGTGCGGAGGCGGATACTCTTTGCTGGTTTCTTGAGAAACAGAAAAATGTAACAGGGGTCAAGGTATATGAGCGCACCTCAGACGCCGCCATCTGTTACACGGGAGACCGGGAGGAGATCATCACCGCATTGAAGGAGTTTTCTTTTGAGAAAACAGAGGCGCCGGAAAATGTACTCTCAAGCTCCGGCAGGGCGCTGAACTCGGAATATCGGGAGAGGCTGATCGCAAGGGCGGTATTTCATTACGGGGGCAAGCTGATTATTCCGTTTCCGCTGCGCAAGATCTGGCTTGCCTTCAAAGCGGTGAAGTATATATGGAAAGGAATTCAATGCCTGAAAAGGCGCAAGATTGAAGTTCCGGTTCTTGACGCCGTGGCTATCGGGGTGTCCGTCCTTCGCGGAGACTTTGACACCGCAGGTTCCGTCATGTTCCTGCTGGGTGTCGGGGAAATCCTTGAAGAATGGACCCACAAGAAGTCCGTGGGCGATCTGGCCCGGAGCATGTCGCTGAATATCAAAAAAGTGTGGCTTAAGCGGGACGATCAGGAAGTGCTTGTTAATTCTTCAGATATACAACCCGGGGATATCGTTGTAGTCCATATGGGAAATGTGATCCCCTTTGACGGAGAGGTGACAGACGGGGAAGGCATGGTGAATCAGGCGTCCTTAACCGGGGAATCTCTGCCTGTTAGAAGAGCAGAGGGACAGTCTGTGTATGCCGGAACGGTTCTCGAGGAGGGAGAGCTGGAGATCACTGTCAGGGCGGTATCTGGTTCTACCAGATTTGAAAAGATCGTGACCATGATCGAGGATTCTGAAAAATTAAAATCAGCTTTAGAGAGCAGGGCAGAGCATCTGGCGGACCGTCTTGTGCCTTACACGCTCCTTGGGACAGGTATCGTAGGACTTGTGACCCGCAACGTGACAAAGGCGCTCTCAGTCCTTATGGTGGACTTTTCCTGCGCCTTAAAGCTTGCGATGCCCATCGCTGTGCTTTCCGCCATACGGGAGGCCGGCTCATACGGGATCACCGTAAAAGGCGGAAAATATCTGGAGGCAGTGGCAGAGGCGGACACGATTGTATTTGACAAGACCGGGACGCTTACCAAGGCAAAGCCGACGGTAAAAGAGGTGGTTGTATTCGGGAACCGGCCCGAGGAGGAAGCGCTTCGAATCGCGGCGTGTTTAGAAGAGCATTTTCCCCACTCCATGGCAAAAGCTGTAGTGGACGCCGCAAAGAAACGTAAGCTTTACCATGAGGAAATGCACTCGAAGGTGGAATATATCGTGGCTCACGGGATTTCCTCTTATATCGGGGAGAAGAAAGTGGTGATCGGCAGCAGCCATTTTGTCTTTGAGGATGAACAGTGCCGGATTCGCCCGGAATATCAGGAACGTTTTGACGCTCTCCCCGGGGAGTATTCCCACCTTTATCTTGCCATAGACGGGGAGTTGACGGCGGTGATCTGTATTGAGGACCCGCTCAGGGAAGAAGCGGGGGACATGGTGCGGATGCTGAAAAAGGAAGGCATCTCTAAAGTCGTTATGATGACAGGAGACAGCGAGCGCACTGCGGCTTCCGTGGCCGGAAAAGTCGGTGTGGACGAATATTATTCGGAAGTCCTGCCAGAGGATAAAGCTCGCTTTGTTGAGCGGGAGAAGGCTTCCGGGCAGAAGGTTATCATGATTGGGGACGGGATCAATGATTCCCCGGCGCTCTCGGCGGCGGACGCGGGGATCGCTGTAAGCGACGGGGCGGAGATCGCCAGAGAGATCGCGGATATTACCATCGCGGCACAGGATCTGCGCGCGCTTGTGACGTTAAAGCAGCTATCTAACGCGATGATGCGCCGGATACAGCGAAACTACCGGGGGATCGTCGGCGTCAACGCTGCGCTTATCGCTCTTGGCGTAGCGGGAGTGATACAGCCTGCCACGTCCGCGCTTCTGCACAATTCATCAACGCTGGCTGTAAGCCTGAAAAGCATGAGCGGACTTTTGCCGGAGAAGACGGAAGGGTAATTGGTCTGTTTATGTCAGAATATTCACAGGGAACCTCTTTTTTATAAAGGGGTTCCTGTTTTTTGTTAGGGCAAGGCGCTGTTTTCTTCAATACAAAATAAAAAATAATAATTATTATCATTATTTATTCTTGACTTTTTGGACAGAGCATGGTAATTTATTCACAGAGGTTAGATAAAACTAACTAAATCAATTATATTTATATTTAGGAGGTATCAGCATGTCATTGATAGGAAGAGAAGTTGTAGATTTTAAGGTTCAGGCATATCAGGGAAATGAATTTAAAGAGGTGACGAAAGAGGACATTCTCGGCAAATGGTCCGTGTTCTTCTTCTACCCGGCGGATTTCACATTTGTTTGCCCGACAGAGCTGGAGGATCTGGCAAATAAGTACGAGGAATTTAAAAAAGCAGGATGCGAGATTTATTCTGTATCATGCGATACGCATTTTGTGCACAAGGCATGGCATGACGCGTCAAAGACTATCCAGAAGATCCAGTATCCCATGCTGGCGGACCCGACAGGTGTGCTGGCGAGAGGATTTGATGTGATGATCGAGGAGGACGGCGTTGCGGAGAGAGGCAGCTTCATCGTGAACCCGGAGGGGAAGATCGTGGCTTATGAGGTGATCGCGGGGAACGTAGGAAGAAATGCGGACGAACTCTTCCGCAGGGTTCAGGCATCCCAGTTTGTTGCGGAGCACGGAGATGAAGTGTGCCCGGCAAAATGGCAACCCGGAGCAGAGACATTGAAGCCGAGTCTGGATCTTGTAGGACTCCTCTAATGTGCTGAATGATCGTGTGTCAGTACACTAGGAGAGAGCGGCGGAAAAAGAAAGGATCAGGACAGCTATGGAACAGTTTTATGACAGTATTGTGATCGGCGGAGGCCCTGCGGGACTGACCGCCGCTATCTATCTTGCCAGAGCGAAATACCGGGTGCTGGTGATCGAGAAAGAGAAGATCGGCGGACAGATCACGATCACCTCCGAGGTGGTCAATTACCCGGGAACCCTGCGGACAGACGGGAAGCGTCTGACAGAAAATATGCGCAGACAGGCGGAATATTTTGGAGCGGAGTTTAAGCTTGCTGAGGTAAAGTCCGCCAAGCTTGATAAGGACATAAAATCCATTGTCACGGACAAGGGCACGTTCAAGGCTCTTGGCGTCGTAATCGCCACGGGAGCGAGTCCGAGAAAGATCGGATTCCAAGGCGAGATGGAATTCCGCGGCAGGGGTGTGGCGTACTGCGCTACCTGCGACGGAGAATTTTTTACCGGGAAGGATGTATTTGTCATCGGCGGAGGCTTTGCTGCGGCAGAAGAAGCCGTATTTCTTACCAAATACGCGAAAAGGGTGCGGGTTATCGTGCGGGAAGAGGCATTTACCTGTGCAAGCTCTGTTGCAGAGGAGGTACTCGCTCACCCGGACATCGAGGTGCACTTTGAAGCGGAGATCAAAGAAGCGGGCGGAGACGGCAGACTGGAGTACGCAGTCTTTGAGGAAAAGGGCAGGACATGGAAATATGAGCCGGAGGACAAGGAGGGGTTTGGCATTTTTGTTTTCGCGGGATATGAACCGGCAAGCAGCCTTTTCCGCGGCCAGCTTGAACTGACGGAGGGCGGATATCTCGTCACGGACATCAACCAGAAGACAAGTCTGGACGGCGTTTACGGCGCGGGCGACATCTGTGTAAAGAATCTTCGTCAGGTCGTGACGGCAGTATCCGACGGCGCTGTGGCCGCAACTTCCCTTGAAAAACACATTTCCGCAATGTATGAAAAACTCCATCTTAAGAAGCAGGAAGTGAAGATGAACAAAGACGCGCTGGAAGAAGACAACAGCGTGCATAGTGTAAAGAGCCAAAGCGGCGAGGATGAAGAGGAAGGATTCTTAAGCAGTGCAGTGAAGCGGCAGCTTATGCCGGTGCTGGAAAAGCTGGAGAAAAGCATCACACTGGAGTTCTGTCTGGATGACAGCGGCATTTCCCGTGAGGTCGAAGGCTTTGCCAATGAGATGGACGGATTGTCTCCAAAGATCCGCTGTACGTTTCGCAGAAAGGGAGAAGCCGAAGGTCAGGATGAAAAGATCATGTATCCGGCCATCCGGCTGCTGGGTGAGGACGAGCAGTATCTTGGAACGTCGTTCCACGGTGTGCCGGGCGGACACGAGTTCAATTCCTTTGTGATCGCTCTGTATAACGCTGCGGGACCGGGACAGTCGATCGCTCCCGAGACACTGGAGCGTATCAGGCAGATCAGGGAGAAACATCACATTGAAGTCGTTGTCTCTTTGTCCTGTACCATGTGCCCGGAGCTTGTCATGGCAGTCCAGCGGATCGCCATAGAATCAGATGTGATCACAGCGGATATCTACGATATGGCTCACTTCCCGGAGCTGAAAGACAGATACCAGATCATGAGCGTCCCGTGTATGATCGTGGACGAAAAGAACGTGCATTTCGGCAAGAAAGGGATCGACGAGGTGCTTGGCCTTTTGTAATTTTACTTTAGGATGTCATTTTTATAAATGGCGTCCTTTTCCTTTCGGAGAAATTACGGCAGATACATCAAAAAAACATGTACTGTAACTTTGTATACAGAAAAAATCTCTTATTCCGTGTAAAGTATACATCAGAAAACAAAAAGAGAGGAAAGAGCAATGCAATCCCTTTATCTGCTCAGGGTTTCTTCGGAGCAGTAAGCCTCTAACGCCTCAGAGTCAATGACTTGGAGCCATTTTCTGTGGGGAATAATAATCTTCTCGTCGCGCAGACGGGCGAGGTTGCGAGCGGCATTTACCCTTGTCATGGTAAGAATCTCTGCAATATTCTCCTGTGTCAGATCAATACGTCCATCCTTCCCGCCGGGAGAATTCTGGAGAAAGAGATACAGAAGGTTGCACAGCTTGATAAAGGAGCTGTTGTACTCCTGATGGGCGCTCTCGTACAGTAGAAGATTAATGTAAGAGGCATACCAGTCGATGGCGCACAGGTTCAGATCGCGGTTCGTGCATAGCATGTCAAGGAAATCCTCGTTGGAAAAGCACAGAACTTCCATATCAGAGAGCGCAGACGTGCTGATGGAGTGCTCGATCTTGAACTGAAAGCGGTGCGCTCCGGGAAAGACTGTGCCCGTGCTGTGCAGGGAACAGATTTTGCGCTGGCCGTTCTCATGCTCCAGCGAGGTGAGCGCGATACCCGAGAGAATGTAGTAGACGCGGCTCACATGTTCTCCGGGATTCCACAGAAGCTCCCCCTTGCGAAATATCTTGCGGGTGCGCGGGCAAGTCATCAGATATTCGTGGAAATCCTCAAAATCATGAGCAAAATAATAGCGGGGGATCAGCATGGCGGCACCTTCTTTCTCAAAGCTGTTTTTGTTTCATAATCATAACACAGAGTGAAAGGAATCGGAACATGAAGAAATGTAAAATCACGATACTTAAGACAACACTTGATAAGGAACTGGCAGAGGAATACGGTGTGCCGGGTCTGGACGCATGTCCCATGATGAAGGAAGGACAGGTATTTTATGCGGACTATGCAAAGCCTGAGGGTTTCTGCGATGAAGCGTGGAAAGCAGTGTATCAGTATGTGTTTGCCTTATCGCACGGGATGGGAGAAGGATTATTCTACCACGGCGACTGGATCAGAAAGCCGGGTGTGGCAATATGCAGCTGCAACGACGGTCTGCGTCCGGTCATCATGAAGATCGAGGCAACAGATGAGGAAGCCGAACTTAATTATACACCTGTGAGATAACACGAGAGCGGCAGAAAGTGCGAAAGGGCATTTTCTGCCGCCTTTTTCTACAAAAATGATGTTAAGACTGAACAAAAACTGCGACTATCAAAAAAAGGATAGGTATTTCCGGCCGCTCGTGGTATGATAAAACTATAAACAAGAGTGCTGTTTGAAGAGAGGATGATGGTTATGGCATTGACACAGGCAACAAAATCCCGTGAAACAACTTATACAATCGATGATGCAATGGATGTCCTTCTGTCAAAACTGGATGAAGCCATTGACGATATGGAAAATGGCAGAGTGCAGACAGTGGAAGAAGCATGGGCAGAAATTGATGCAGTATGAGGGGTACGGATGGAAAACAGAAAATACAAAGTTGTGATCTCCCAGAGCGGCAAGCTGGATGTGAAAGAAAAAAAGAAATATATCCTTCAGCAATTTAAGTACCGGGAGTATGCAGAGAATTTTTCCAAAAAAAATAAAGCTGTCTAGGGGACTTGAACCCCCGACCTCCGCCTTACCAAGGCGACGCGCTACCGACTGCGCCAAGACAGCTTACCGCGTATGGTTTCATACGCAAAAACTAATATACACCAGCACATACAAAATTGTCAAGAAAAAAATGCAATGATTCCGGGCATTTTCCATATACGCCGGACAGATATGCTATACTATGGGAACATGGTGGTGCTTCCCGGTCCGGTCGGAAAGGAAAAGTTATGAAGATTGGGAAAAAGGAACTGGAAAACCTGCGTAATGAGCTGGACATGCTGTTAGATTTTATCAGAGGTATGGAGCACGGAGAACTTCCCTGCTTTTATCGGTATTTTAACACGATGAAGCTGAATATTGATATGTTTTTTACCATCGGGGGTGAGGATATCGCGGATTTTTTTCCTGTGCTCGAGAGAGACTGGAAAGCGTCGCATACACTGTTTATCGGCGTTCAGGATTATGACCCGAGAGAGGGTCGGCCGGAGCTGGACCCTGTGGTGTGCCTGTATTTCGCCCGGCTTCTGGCGGAAGTTGGGAAATATTTCGAGAGGGGCAGGGTGGAGTTTGTGTCGGAGCTCATGCCGGAAGAGGCGGCGGGACTTTAGAGAAAGAGTATATCACAGAGGTATGAAGCTTCGGTGGTGGATGAACGAAAGTATAAGCTCTTATACAGCGCTTATTTGCCTGCCATCTGTTTTTGTGGACGAAGAAGGCGGTCCGGTAGGAGTCCGGACCGCCTTGTCATGGTGCGCATGCCGCGCAGGATTTTATTTTGTTTTTGTCATCTGTTTTCCTCTGCGGCTCACGGCAAAGACCATGAGCAGAAAGGCGAAAGCAATGACCATCCATACAGTGAATACGGCCGGACTTTGTGTACTGAACTTGTCGTAATACCCTTTCAGGTAGATGATGACCACAATCCACGGCAGGATGTATGTCATGTAGCCGCGGATGAGGGCATGCTGAGGGAATTTCAGTCCGCTGCCGGAATTTGCCTCCCGAAGAAAGTTATCCCAACCCCAGCCTGTCTTGTATGTACAGAACATCAGATAGATGACAGAGCCAAGTGGAAGGATGTTGTTGGATACGAGGAAATCTTCAAGGTCCATGACGTTTGATCCGCTGCCAAGCGGCTGTATCCCTGAGAGGACATTAAAGCCTAAGATGCAGGGAATACTAAGGACGATGATGAGGATAATGTTTATCCCCACGGATTTCCTGCGGCCGAATCCAAAGAGATCCATCCAGAAGGAAACAATATTTTCGAATACGCCTACAATGGTCGAAAGCGCGGCGAAGAACAGGAAGAGGAAGAAGAATGCTCCCCATAACCGTCCGCCGGGCATCCGGGTAAAGATGTTGGGCAGTGTGATGAACACAAGTCCCGGACCTGCTTCCGGCTCTACCCCGAAGGCGAAACACGCGGGGAATACAATCATTCCTGCGGTCAGCGCCACGAAGGTGTCCAGAAGCACAATGCTTACGGATTCTCCGGTAAGCGAGCGGGATTTATCCAGATAGCTTCCGAAGATCGCCATGCCGCCCATACCGATACTAAGGGTGAAGAAGGCCTGACTCATGGCGCCGAATACGACGTTTCCGATTCCATTTTCCAAAAGGCGCTTAAAGTCTGGTATGAGATAGAAGCTTAAGCCTTCTGATCCGCCCGGGAGCGTGGCAGAGCGTACTGCCAGCACGACCATGATGGCAAGCAGGCAGAGCATAGTCGCCTTCATGATCTTTTCAACGCCCTGCTGGAGTCCGATGCTGCATATCCCGAAGGCGATCAGGATGACGAGCACGGTCCACAGCGTCAGTGTGGCCGGGGAGAGAAGCATGGAGTTATACTTTTCCACCACAGCGTCAGAGGTGATGCCCGTAAACTCTCCCCACATCATACGGAAACAGTAGTAAAGCATCCAACCGCCTACCATGGAATAGAACATGACCAGAAGGTAATTGCCCGCGATGGCGAACCAGCGTGTAAAGTGCCACCGGGAGCCTTTAGGCTCAAGGACATTGTACGAGGTTGCGATGCTTTTCTGGCTGGCGCGCCCCACGCTGAACTCACATACGATGATGGGCAGTCCAAGGATGACAAGGAACAGAAGATAGATGAGGATGAATGCCGCGCCTCCGTACTGGCCTGCCATGTAAGGGAACTTCCAGACATTGCCCAAACCGATGGCACACCCCGCTGATACAAGGATGAACCCGAGGCGGGAGCCGAATTTCTCTCTTTTCATTATGTTAAGATCCTTTCTGTGATTTCTTGTGTATAGGAAAGGATACACACTGGTTTATTGCTGTAAAGCGTCAGTGTGATCCTTTGCAAGTATATCACACGATGCCCGGAAAGGAAAGCTGAAAATACTTGCTTGCCTGCTATTCAGATAAGGGAACTTTTGATGAGCCGGATCTGGTGGGAAAGAAATAGAATGGAGCTAAGTGGGAGGAAAGAGAAAATGGAGTAGGCTTTAGCTTTAATATCTGCTATAATAAATGTACCCAAAAAGAAGATCGCTTTCATATATGTATGGAAGCGGATAGGAGCGTGACAGCCGAGTGAAAATAAGGAAAAAGAGGCTTCCTATAGGAATAGAAAATTTTGAAAAAATAAGGACAGAAGATTTTTATTATGTGGATAAAACCGGATTGATTCAGGAATTGCTTGAAAATTGGGGAGAAGTAAATCTTTTTACTAGACCTCGGAGATTTGGAAAATCCCTGAACATGAGTATGCTGAAATATTTTTTTGATGTCAATACGGACAAAAGGCTTTTTGATGGCTTGAAGATTTCAAAAGAGGCGGCTCTTTGTGAAACGTATATGGGGAAATTTCCAGTAATCTCAATCTCATTAAAGGGCATTAACGCAATGTCTTATGAGAAGGCGCTTGAAATGGCAGCACCTATGTTCCAGTATGAGCTTGGAAAGTTCCAATATCTTTTGGAGAGCAAAGAACTGACTGCGCATGATAAAGAAGTA
>DWYT01000104.1 GCA_019118545.1 Candidatus Mediterraneibacter merdavium
TGCTTTTATTTCCAATGAACAAAAGCAGAGAGCGTATCTTTTCAGGGATTAGGATAAGTCTCTTTGCACCATTTAAGAAAGGAGGCTTACCTATGGCCAACGCGAACGCGGCACATGTAAACCGCACCTACCGATCAACTGTATTCATCATGCTGTTTGAGGAGAAAGAAAACCTGCTGGAGTTATATAATGCAATGAGCGGGAAGCATTATACTGCCCCGGAACTCCTTGAGATCAACACACTGGAGAACGCCATCTATATGTCCATCAAAAATGACGTATCATTTCTGATGGACGGGCGGCTGTCCCTGTATGAGCACCAGTCCACTTACAGTCCCAACCTGCCTTTAAGGTTTTTGTTCTACATCTCGAATCTCTATTCCGGGATGACAAAGGACGAGAACCTTTACGGCACAAGAAAAGCGCAGATACCCACACCGGAATTTGTCATCTTCTACAACGGAGAGGAAGAACGCCCGGAGCGGGAGACGTTAAAGCTTTCTGATCTGTATACCTTTCGGGGAAAAGACGTAGAGCAGGGGGAAGAGGATGGAAAGACAGGAAAAGCAGACTTTAAGCTGGAGCTGAAGGCGGAACTGCTGAATATCTGCGGGGACAATAACAAGGCGCTGAAAGAAGCCTGCCGTACACTCCGCGAGTATGCCGTTTTTACGGATAAGATGCGGAAGTATACAAAGACAATGGATATCCAAGCGGCGGCGGAGCGCACCATCGAAGAGTGTATTCAGGAAGATATCTTACGGGAGTTTCTTACAAAGCACAGAGCAGAGGTGAGGACAGTGAGTATATTCGAATATGATCAGGAGAAGCATATGAGACAGGAGCGAGAGCAGGCGTGGGAAGAAGGCAGGGAAGCCGGACTTGCCGAAGGGAAAGAAGCCGGACTCGCTGAAGGAAAAGCGGTTGGACTCGCCGAAGGCAGAGAGACTGGACTTGCCGAAGGTAAAACCGTCGGAATGGAGAATAAGCTGCTTGAACAGATGCGGAAGAAATTGGAAAAAGGAAAGACTATCTCTCAGATTGCAGATGAGTTAGAGGAGAGAGAAGACGTGATCGCAGAACTGGCCGCGAGGTTATAGGTTCAGGCTGTAGAGGCGGAGAATTCTCTCCGCCCTGCAATGTATTTTCAGTACATAAAATCTGTAATGGAGAAGTGCCATATCTGCTGTTATGCTCCCTTTTGGGCAGACAGTTAAAATAATAAAACTGTTTGCTTAGGAGGGAGCATTATATATTTTAGAGGGTATCGGTGTAAATTTTATTGTTTGATCTTTTGTAAAAGCGCTTCCTGTAGTACCTGTGAAAAATTGATATTGCGCTCTAATGCGGCGGCATTGAGCCATGCAGGGATAGAAAGAGTTTTTTTGACAGGCTTTTCAAAATGGTTTTTCGCGTATTCTTTTACATCAACTGTTACCATATTTACAAATGATTCATCAGGGACTATTTCTAATTCATCCGCAATCTTTTTAATATTGATGTCTGTAAGAGAAGACGGTGCAGGAACAGGTGTATCTTCCCTTTCATTAATATAAAGATAACCTGCCAGACACTCGATCGCCATTTCAAATGCTTTCTCTAGTGTTTCCCCACAAGTGGACAGCCAGTTCAAATCTGGAAAGATGACAGAATAAGCATCAGATTCTTTAAAAAAGCATGCCGGATACGCTGATAACATGATCTACTACCTCCTCATATCGTTTGGCGATTTTAAACCCGCCTGTTTACGGATTGAATTTTTTCATCTCGCTTGGTTTTATCGGCAAAGTATATCACCCCTTTATAATAATATATTATACGTATAAATTCAATACGTATAAAACTGATAATGAAATTGCATTGGGATTGAATTATAACAGGGAAAGAACAAAAAATGTGAAAATGACAGGAATCATTGCTTTTTATGAATGGATATAGAAACAGCAAGGGAAGAAGCCGGAAACGAACAAGTCATTTCCGGCTTCTTCTCTTTATACATATTTTAGGAGTTTGGATTAATCATAACATACAATATGTTTTTATGTGTTTTACAGATGGATTCTTGTTCCTGTTTTTCCAAGGATTCCGTCTTTCGCTTTTTCAAGCAGTGTGATCAGTGCCTGTCTGCCCGATTTTGACTCTGCGAACTCGACGGCAGCCTGTACCTTCGGCAGCATGGAGCCGGGAGCAAAATGTCCTTCTTCAATGTATTGCTTCGCCTCGTCCACTGTGATGTCTCCCAGCCACTTTTCATCCGGCTTACCGTAATTGATGGCTGCTTTCTCGACAGCGGTGAGGATGATAAGGAAATCAGCGTCCAGTTCTTTTGCCATCAGACAGCTTGCGAAGTCTTTGTCAATGACCGCGCTTGCGCCCTTTAAGTGGTTGCCCTGACGTGTGACCGGAATACCGCCGCCGCCGCAGGCAATGACAAGGTCTCCGGAGTTCACCATAGTGCGGATCGTTCCGATCTCCACGATCTCCTGCGGCTTGGGGGATGCGACCACACGGCGGTAGCCGCGTCCTGCATCCTCTTTCATGATGTAATCGTATTTCTCTGCCATCATGTCAGCCTGTTCCTTAGTCATGAAGCGTCCGATCGGTTTGGACGGGTTTTCAAATGCCGGATCATCCGGGTCAACGCGTACCTGTGTGATCATGGTTGCCACCGGGATATCTGTGATTCCTCTGTTCAAAAGCTCTTCACGGAGCGCATTTTGAAGGTCATATCCGATGTATGCCTGACTCATGGCCACGCAGACGGAGAGAGGTGTGTTCGGCTGCTGCGGGTCTTCGTGTGTGAGCGCGATCATGGCGTTGTTCACCATGCCGACCTGCGGGCCGTTTCCATGAGCCACGACAACCTCGCAGCCTTCTTCGATCAGGTCTACGATCGCTTTGGAAGTGATCTTGACGGCTTTCATCTGTTCTGGAAGCGTATTGCCGAGGGCATTTCCGCCAAGAGCAATGACGATACGTTTTTTCTTATCCATAGTGTGCCTCCCGCGTTTACTCTTTTACAGCAGCAATGGTCTCTACTTCACAGAGAACTCCCTTGGGAAGCGCCTTAACCGCAACGCAGGAACGTGCCGGTTTGCCCGTGAAGTATTTTGCGTAGATTTCGTTAAATGCCGCGAAATCACCCATATCTGCGAGGAAGCAGGTTGTCTTGATCACGTCTGTGAACTCAGCGTTCTGGCTCTCAAGAAGCGCTTTGATGTTCTTCATTACCTGCTCTGTCTGCTCCTCGATCGTTGTTCCGACCACTTCGCCTGTTTCCGGTGAGAGCGGGATCGCTCCTGAGAAAAATGCAAGACCATTGCAGATGATTCCCTGTGAGTACGGTCCGATCGCTGCGGGCGCGTTTTTTGTGTCAACATATTTTAACATGATGTGTTACCTCCTGATATCATTCATATTTGATCTGTTTGATTATTTTTGGGGCAGAATCATGTCTGCCCCGTATATGACTGTTTTATTTTTCCTTAAAAATGTGAGGTATGCCGTTTCCTGCAACTTTTATTCGAAAACGCGAGGTGTGCCTTTTTCTTCCAGCTTCTTAAGAATAGCGGCCGGATCAGCAAACTTCGCGAGGAAGATCATTGCGGCGATGATGTACGGCTTATAGCTTGCCTCTTTGTAAAGTGGATCTCTGTAGCGGTCGAATACGCTTGCGTCAACCTCGCCTTCCTTGCAGCTTACGCCCGTGATGTCAGCCGGCAGACAGTGCATATAGAGAGCCTTGCCGTCCTTTGTCGTCTTCATGAGCTCCTCTGTGCATGCCCAGTCTTTGTGCTGTGCGTTCTGAGCAAGAAGCTCCTGCTCCAGAGTCTTGATTCCGTCGAAGTCGCCGTTGCCATACAGCTCTGTACGTTTCTCCATGGCAGCGAACGGAGCCCAGCTCTTCGGATACACGATGTCAGCATCCTTGAATGCCTCTGCCATGTCGTTTGTCTTTGTAAATGTACCGCCAGATTTTTTCGCATTCTCAGCAGCCACAGCCTCAACCTCCGGGAATACCTCGTATCCTTCCGGATGAGCAAGTACGACATCCATTCCGAAACGTGTCATCAGGCCGATGATTCCCTGCGGAACAGAGAGCGGCTTGCCGTAAGACGGAGAGTAGGCCCATGTCATGGCAATCTTCTTGCCTTTCAGGTTTTCAACACCGCCGAACTCGTGGATGATGTGGAGCATGTCCGCCATTGCCTGTGTCGGGTGGTCGATGTCACACTGCAGGTTAACAAGAGTGGGTTTCTGCTCGAGGATGCCGTCTTTATTCCCCTGTGTCACAGCGTCAACAACTTCGTGCATATAAGCGTTTCCTTTGCCGATGTACATGTCGTCGCGGATACCGATCACGTCAGCCATGAAAGAGATCATATTCGCTGTCTCGCGGACGGTCTCGCCGTGAGCCACCTGTGACTTGCCCTCGTCCAGATCCTGTACTTCAAGACCTAACAGGTTGCAGGCAGAAGCGAAAGAGAAGCGTGTACGTGTGGAGTTGTCGCGGAAAAGGGAGATGCCGAGACCGCTCTCGAATACTTTTGTGGAAATATTGTTCTCTCTCATGTAGCGCAGAGCGTCAGCCAGTGTAAATACAGCCTCGATCTCATCATCCGTCTTCTCCCATGTAAGGAAGAAGTCCCCGTTGTACATGTCCTTAAAGTTCAGCGCGTTCAGTTTGTCGATGTAATCCTGTAAAGTTTTCATTTTTGTTTGTCCTCCTTGAATATTGAAATAAAAATTTTTTGCTATATGTGGACGAAAATCTGTTTTTTGTGTCCTTCATTCCGAGGCTTCGCTTTACCTCCATTCATGGCACAGAAACAGATTTTCTGTGCCATCAGATCAGAAATTTTCACTTCCGATATCAAGAAGGTAAAACAGGTCGGCGTTCAAAAGTTACTATAAAGATGTGTTTCCAACAGTCTGCTGCGGATGTTGTGTGATCGCCTCCGCATTAACAGACCAAACAAGCGAGGTGCAACCTATCTCGTAGTTGGCAGCTTTCCGATCTTGGCACACTTACACTTCTTAATTTGAAGTGCGTACGCTGTGTGGAACTGTGCTGCGTGAGCGAAGCGTTTTGCGGAACGTTCCGAATACAGTTGGTTCTGGTTGTTCATCTGCTATATGCGAATCCCATTGGATGAGCATATCCGGCAGATGTTACAACCATTCCAACGGATGAGGTAAAGTGGAGCCCGCTTCGTGATGCAGCACAGTTTCACACAGCGGGACACTGTTTAATAAGTTCTACTCGCAGTAGGATTTCGGCAGTGCCGCGTATACAGCCGCGCATGTCACGAGATCCTGTTTCCATGTCTTCTCGTTCGGAGCGTGTGCCTGAGCCTCTGCGCCCGGTCCGAATCCGATGCACGGGATTCCGTTTCTTCCCATGATGGACACGCCGTTTGTGGAGAATGTCCACTTGTCTGTCAGCGGGCGGGCCTGACGCATTTCCAGAGTCTCCTCAGCGCCGATCCTCTTGTCGCCGTACAGGGATGTGTAAGCTTTTTCAAGAGCCTTTGTCACTTTGTGATCCTTCGGGATCGCCCATGTCGGGAAGTAGCACTCGATCTCATATACGCATCCTGTGTAGGACGGGCGGTCGTAGTTGTACATGGATACGACTACATCGTCGCCGTATTTCTGCACACTCGGGAGTGCGCGGATCTCGTCTAAGCAGCTTTCCCATGTCTCGCCGAATGTCATGCGGCGGTCAAGTGATACCGCGCAGGAATCAGCTACCGCGCAGCGGCTCGGTGACGTGTAGAAGATCTGGGATACTGTGACAGTACCGCGCCCGAGGAAACGAGCCTCCTCCCAGTCGGGGTTGTATTTCGGGTTGAGCATTTTTACAAGACCTTTGATCTCTGTCTCGTCAGCATCGTCGTTCTCATTGAGGGAACGCACATCCTGAAGGATGTCAGCCATCTTGTAGATCGCGTTGTCGCCGCGCTCCGGAGCGGAACCGTGGCAGGAAACGCCTTTTACATCGATACGGATCTCCATACGTCCGCGCTGTCCTCTGTAGATACCGCCGTCTGTCGGCTCTGTGGAAACGACGAATTCCGGACGGATCTTGTCCTCGTTGATGATGTACTGCCAGCACAGACCGTCGCAGTCTTCCTCCTGAACGGTTCCGACTACCATGATCTTGCAGCCTTCCGGGATGAGGTCAAGGTCCTTCATGATCCTCGCGCCGTATGTAGCGGATACGATGCCGCCGCACTGGTCGGACACACCGCGTCCGCCGATCTCTGTCTCATTCTCATATCCCTCGTACGGATCGAATGTCCAGTTGTCGATGTTGCCGATACCGACTGTGTCTATGTGCGCGTCGTATGCGATGATCTTGTCGCCGGTTCCCATGTAGCCGATGACATTTCCCTGCGGGTCGATAACGACTTCGTCAAAGTCCAGTTTCTTCATCTCAGCGGCGATGGTGTCGATGTGCGCTTTCTCATCGCAGCTTTCGCCCGGGTTTCTGACGATGGCGCGCAGGAATGCGGTCATGTCTTTTTCATAGTTCTGTGCAGCTTCTTTGATCTTGTTGAAATCCATAATAATCTCTCTCCTTTTTTGTGATCTCTGGCGTATGTGGAACCGATCACGAATATGTGTGCCGATTCATCATCTGCGCCTATGAAAATGAATAGGTTACATTAAAAATGAATAAGTTACATCTATCGGTCGTTTCCGCCCCAGACGATGGATTCGTACCTTTGCGGGTCTGTGTCTCCCTCTGTGGAGAAGAGGAGGACTTTGGAGTTCTCATCCAGTCCGAGATGATCTCTAAGAGGTTTATACTCATCCATTGTCATGATGCACGCAAGTGTTCCGAAGGGCGCTGCCCCGGATTCGCCGGATGTGACCGGCTGGTCGCCTTTGATCGGCGCTGCCAGCATCCTCATACCTCTTGCCGCTACCCAGTCAGGTGAAGCGACGAATGTATCAACATGGTTCTTTAAGATATCCCATGAGATGGTGTTTGGCTCGCCGCAGGCAAGTCCTGCCATAATGGTCACCATATCGCCGTCAACGATGCGGATGTCTCCGTCTCCCGCGCATGCACCTTTGTACAGGCAGGCCGCAGCCTCGGCTTCCACAACGATGACCTTCGGAGGATTTTCAGGATAGCGGTTCGCGAAGTATCCCTGAACTGCTCCCGCAAGGGAGCCGACGCCTGCCTGAATGAACACGTGGGTCGGACGTTCGCATCCGTAGTCATGGAGCTGATCGTCAGCCTCCAGTGCCATCGTGCCGTAACCCTGCATGATCCACGCAGGAATCTCCTCGTAGCCGTCCCATGCGGTATCCTGTACCATGACGCCGTTTTCTGTCTTTTCCGCCATGGCGTTTGCCATGCGGACACATTCGTCATAGTTGTACTCCTCAATGGTCGCCTGAGCGCCTTCCGCGAGGATGTTGTTCAGTCGTGTCTCAGTCGTGCCCTTCGGCATAAGGACAACGGCTTTCTGTCCGAGTTTATTGGCCGCCCACGCGACTCCGCGTCCGTGGTTTCCGTCCGTGGCTGTGAAGAAAGTGGCCTGACCGAATTCCTTGCGGAGCTCTTCAGATGTGAGCACATTATAAGGAAGTTCGGATACATCTTTTCCGGTCTGCTTCGCGATGTAGCGCGCCATGGCGAAGGAACCGCCAAGCACTTTGAAGGCGTTCAGGCCGAAACGGTAGGATTCGTCCTTTATGTATACTTCTTTGAGACCGAGGTGTGCTGCCATGTGATCGAGCTTCGCCAGCGGTGTGACTGTATACTGGGGAAAACTCTCATGGAATGTGCGGGCTTTTTTTACTTCATCAAGTCCCATGACCTTAAGCTGTGCGTCGTCGGTCTTCGGCATTTTGTTGACTGCCCATTTGATTGTTTCCATTTTTTTGAAAACCTCCTTTTATTTATCGTGTTTGCTGTTGCCTTTCGCATACATTTCTACTTTGTTTCTTTCGCATGCGCCAGTTCGAATCCGCCGTATGCTCAGTTTTTGTCCATGTAGCTGTACAATGTGAATTTTGATATCCCAAGAAGGGTGGAGACTTTGTCCCCTGACTTTGTGATGAGGAACGCTCCGGCGTTGTTTAAATACTGTACCACCGCGACCTTGTCATCCTTATTCATAAGGGCCACGGGTTTCCCGACTTTCGCGATCGCCTGTTCAATGAGCAGGTCCAGAAGCTCAGTCACATTGTGGGTGATCGTCTGAGGAGTGCCTGAATCCTTTTCTTCTGTATCCTCTTCGGGTTCAGTCTGTACCAGACCGTGGAGAGCGTTCTCCATAGCAAGCAGTGTCGTGATGTCATAGTTTATGGAAAAAATATAGGCGACCCTGCCGTCCTCATCCCGGATATAAAGGGTGCTGGACTTTAAGATCCTGCCGTCGTCCGTGCGGGTGAGATAAGCGAGCTTATCTTTCACCTTTGCCGGATCGGAGCGGAGTGTTTCCAGCACGATCCCTGAGGGACCGTCTCCGGTATGGCGGTTGGACACATGACCGTTTTCGATGTAGACGATGGAGCTGTCCAGATCCTTCTTTGTCAGGTCATGGATAACGACCTCGCAGGAATTCCCGAACTGAGCGGTTACACCATGTGCGAGCTGTTTCAAAAACTCAAGTTTGTGGACCATTTTTTCACCTGCCTTTTAAGCGTAAAGCCAGAGAGAAAATGTGAATGTGATGTGTGTCTCTAAACCCATCATAGCATAAAAAAATACGGTGTCAACACTTTTTCTAAAAATTTTTTAGGCAATCTAAAAATTATTTAGAATTTGGGTTGCATTTATACACATTTGATGGTATTCTATATGGAGTAAGAGGTATTTATATGCGAAATGCACAGAAAAACGAGGAGATGTGCAAAGGGTGATGTGTGTAAAATCAATAAAAAAGGAGAAGAAAAGATGCTTGTTTTAGGAAACGGAAAAGTGATCACAAGAGATGCCTCATGTCCGTTTATCGAAGACGGGGCGGTTGCCGTTGAAGGAACGACGATCCGTAGGCTCGGCACCACGCAGGACATCCGGTCTGCTTACCCGGATGCAGAGTATATCGACGCAAAAGGCGGCCTGATCATGCCTGCATTTATCAATGTACACGAACATATCTACAGTTCATTTGCCAGAGGACTT
Organism: Candidatus Mediterraneibacter merdavium; assembly: GCA_019118545.1. Lineage (GTDB taxonomy): Bacteria > Bacillota > Clostridia > Lachnospirales > Lachnospiraceae > Mediterraneibacter > Mediterraneibacter merdavium. The sequence continues at coordinate 9,149 of DWYT01000104.1, forward strand.
TCCATCAATGGCTATAACCCGGACGGATTCCTTGATATCTTGGACGGGATGTGGTGGACCATTGACCGGAACCTCACGCTCCATGATACTTATTTAAGTGCGATGGCTACTTATATAGACTGTATCAAATGCGGAGTGACGACGATCTTTGACCACCACGCCAGCTTCGGCTCCATCGGAGGCTCTCTTTTTGAGATTGAGAAAGCGGCGAAAGAGGCTGGTGTGCGCTCCTGTCTCTGCTACGAGATCTCTGACAGGGACGGCATGGACAAAGCGCGGGCGTCTGTTATGGAAAATGCGGAGTTCATCCGCCACGCACTGAAAGATGACAGCGGCATGATCGCCGGGATGATGGGTATGCACGCGCAGTTTACGATCTCGGACGCAACAATGGAACTTGCGGCTGCGAACAAGCCGGATGAGGTGGGGTATCACATCCATGTGGCAGAGGGGATTGAAGATCTGCACCACTGCCTGAAGCATTACGGCAAACGGATTGTCGACCGTCTAATGGACCACAATATACTCGGGGAGAAGACGCTTCTCGGACACTGTATTTATATCAATCCGCACGAGATGGATTTAATTAAGGAAACAGATACCATGGTCGTACATAATCCGGAGTCTAATATGGGGAATGCCTGCGGCTGCCCGCCGACCATGGAACTGGTGCACAGAGGGATACTGACCGGTCTGGGGACAGACGGATACACCCACGATATGATGGAGTCCTTCAAGGTGGCGAACGTGCTCCATAAGCACCATCTCTGCGATCCGAACACCGCGTGGGCGGAAGTGCCGAAGATGCTCTTTGAGAACAACGCGAAGATCGCGGGAAGGTATTTCAAGCCGGAACTGGGCGTCTTAAAAGAAGGCGCGGCAGGAGATGTGATCGTCGTGGCATACGATCCGCTCACTCCGATGAATGAGAACAACATCAACGGACATCTCGTGTTCGGCGTAACGGGACATGACGTTGTGACTACGGTTGCCAACGGAAAGGTACTGATGAAGGACAGAAAACTGACACAGATTGACGAAGCGAAGGTCATGGCGGACTGCCGGCAGGCTGCGAAAGAGCTGGCAGAACGGATAAACAGCCGATAGGAGGGTAAATACAATGGACAACAAAGTGAAAAAAGATAATTCAGAACTTTTTAAATGGGACGGAAAACCGTCGTTCGGACAGGTTCTTCCGCTGGCAGCACAGCATGTGCTCGCCGCGGTAGTAGGGTGTGTAACTCCGGCGATCCTTGTCGCGAATGCAGCGAACAACGCGGGCGGAAATGTGAACATGGGACTTCTTATTCAGGTGTCCCTTGTATTTGCGGCGCTCTCTACATTTTTACAGTTATACGGAGGTAAGTTCCATCTCGGATCGAATCTCCCTGTTATCATCGGCGTGAGTTTTGCTTATGTGCCGACTATGACGGCGATCGCTGCTCAGGCGAAAGATGTGGATACGATCTTCGGAGCAATGCTCTTCGGCGGCGTCGTGGCGATCATCGTAGGACTGACGATCAAACAGATCCGTAAGGTGTTCCCGCCGCTCGTTATCGGAACGGTTATCTTTGCCATCGGTCTTTCTCTGTATACAACGGCGATCAACTACATGGCGGGTAATTCTTCCAATACATATGAACTGGTGGTAGAGACACAGGGCAAGACAGAGGCGCTTGTATATGGTTCATGGCAGAACTGGCTTGTGGCTTTCGTGACGCTTGGAATCGTGGTGGCGCTGAACCATTACGGAAAAGGCCTGTTCAAACTGGCCTCTATCCTGATCGGACTGATCTGCGGGTATCTTCTTGCTCTCTGCTTCGGAATGGTTGATTTCTCGGCACTTTCCAGCGCAGGCTGGATACAGATACCGACACCGACAGCGTTCGGCATCAGCTTTGACGTGTCGGCCATCATACCGCTGGCGATCCTCTTCCTTGTAAACTCAATTCAGGCGATGGGTGATTTCTCGGCTACTACAAGCGGTGGTATGGACCGTCTGCCGACGGACAAAGAATTGAATGGCGGTATCATCGGATACGGCATCAGCAATATCATCAGCGCTGTTTTCGGATGTCCTCCGACGGCGACATACAGCCAGAATGTAGGTATCGTTGGTTCCACAAAGGTTGTGGCAAGACGTGTCTTCACATTGGCGGCGACCTTCCTTCTCATCGCGGGACTGATCCCGAAATTCTCCGCACTGCTGCGCACGATCCCGCAGTGTGTGCTCGGAGGAGCCGTGGCTTCTGTATTCGCGTCCATCGCAATGACTGGTATTAAGCTGCTGACGACAGAGAAGCTTACATTCAGAAATACGACAGTCGCAGGATTATCCATCGCCATCGGAATGGGTGTATCTTTAAGTGACGGATGCTTAAACCAGATGACACAGAGCATCCACGGCGCGCTGAATATGAGCATGAGCCTTGAGAGCTTCCAGTCTATCATCAATAATACGTTCGCGTCGTCTCCGGTGGTGCTGGCAACGATCTTTGCGGTGCTTTTGAATCTGCTCCTGCCGAAAGACAAGCCGGAGGAAAATGCCTGAGACCATATAGGATAGAGGAGGTAAGACAATGAGTGATATTATGAGACCAATGTCATTTGCCCAGCTTCTTGACTGGACACTGACAGAGCATAAGAAGAGCGGGACCGTGTTCGGTGAGCATCATCCTTACCGCGCGGACGCGAAATATGTGAGGACAATTTTTGAACGTCCTCTGGAGACACCCGTCGGCCCGGCGGCAGGTCCCCACACACAGCTCGCCCAGAACATTGTGGCGGCGTATTATACGGGCAGCCGTTTCTTCGAGCTGAAGACGGTGCAGATCATGGACGGGGCGGAATTATCCGCCTGCGTCAACAAACCCTGTATCAAGGCGGACGACGAGTGCTACAACTGCGAGTGGTCCACAGAGCTGTATGTGCCGGAAGCCATGGAAGAATACATCAAGGCGTGGTTCCTTTGTAAAGTAATTGCCAAGGAATACGGTTTGGGAAGTATGGACGGCTTCCAGTTTAATATCAGCGTGGGGTACGATCTGGCGGGCATCCAGTCTGAGAAGATCGACAATTTCTTAAACACAATGAAACACGCGCAGGATTCCGAAGTATTCAAGTCCTGTAAGGCGTATCTTTTAGAACATGCGGATCTGTTCGAGCACGTGACGAAAGAAGATATCGAAGGGATCTCCGGCGATATCTGCAATTCCGTGACCATCTCCACGCTCCACGGATGTCCTCCGCAGGAGATCGAGAGGATCGCCATGTACCTCATCACGGAGAAGGGATTCCATACATTTATCAAGTGCAATCCCACGCTCCTTGGGTATGAGTTCGCGAGAAAGACCATGGATGAGATGGGGTATGACTATGTGGCGTTCGGTGATTTCCACTTCAAGGATGACCTGCAGTGGGAGGACGCGGTTCCCATGCTGACAAGGCTGATGGCAGTCTGCGCGGAGAGGAACTTAGAGTTCGGTGTGAAGATCACCAATACATTCCCTGTTGACGTGAAGCAGAACGAGCTTCCAAGCGAGGAGATGTATATGTCAGGAAAATCCCTGTATCCGCTGTCCATTTCCCTAGCTGCGAAGCTGGCGAAAGAGTTCGACGGAAAACTGCGCATCTCCTATTCGGGCGGCGCGGATTACCACAATATCAAGGGGATCGTGGAGGCAGGCATCTGGCCGGTGACTGTGGCGACGACGCTCTTAAAGCCGGGCGGATATGACCGCATGGCTCAGATGGCGGCGCTGCTTGAGAAAGAAAACGACGTGTTCACAGGCGTGAGCGTGGAGGGCTCCGCGAAGCTTGCCGAGGACGCGAGGACGAACCCGCACCATGTGAAGGCGGTAAAGCCGCTTCCGTCCAGAAAGATGAAGAAACATGTGCCCTTGCTTGACTGTTTCGTGGCTCCGTGTAAAGAAGGATGTCCCATCCATCAGGATATCACGGCATATCTGCAGCTTGTGAACGCAGGAAAATACGAGGAAGCGCTGGAAGTGATCACAGAGAAGAACCCGCTTCCGTTTATCACGGGAACGATCTGCGCCCATGCCTGCATGGGTAAATGTACCCGCAACTTCTACGAAGAGCCTGTACATATCCGCAACATGAAGCTGATCGCGGCGGAGAACGGATATGACGCATATATGGAGAAGCTGTCGGCTCCGGCGATCACAAGACCGGGGAAGGCAGCAGTCATCGGCGGCGGCCCGGCAGGAATGGCGGCGGCATATTTCTTAAGAAGAGCCGGAATGGAAGTGACGCTCTTTGAGAAGAATGATGCTCTCGGCGGTGTGGTACGCCATGTGATCCCCGAATTCCGTATCCCGTCAGCTTCCATTGACAAGGACGCGGCGCTTCTTGAGAAGATGGGCGTCAACATCTGCTTAAATACAGAGATTAAAGAGCTTGATATGCTCAAGAACGCGGGATACACGGCAGTGATCGTGGCAGTGGGCGCTTCTGAGCCGGGTGTGCTCCGTCTGGAGAAAGGGGAGCCTGTCAACGCGCTGGAGTTCTTAGCTGATTACAAGGCAAATGACGGCAATCTGGACATCGGAAAGAACGTTGTCGTTATCGGCGGCGGAAATACAGCTATGGACACAGCGAGGGCCGCGAAGCGCACAAAAGGCGTAGAACATGCGTATCTTGTGTACAGAAGAACGAAACGCTACATGCCTGCGGACGAAGAAGAGCTTGAGATGGCAGTGGAAGACGGCGTGGAGTTCATGGAACTTTTAGCGCCTGTGAAGCTGGAAGACGGCAGACTGCTGTGCAAGGTCATGAAGCTGGGAGAGATTGACGCGTCCGGCAGAAGAGGAGTTGTGGAGACAGACGAAGAGAAAGAGATCCCGGCGGATACCGTGATCGCGGCGGTCGGAGAGAGGGTTCCCACAGGCTTCTATCAGGCGAACGGCATCAACGTAAATGAGAGAGGACGCGCCCTTGTCAATGAGGATACCTGCGAGACAAATCTGGCGGGTGTCTATGTGGCAGGCGACGGTCTCGGCGGCCCGGCTACCGTTGTGGAAGGTATCCGTGACGGACTGAAAGCAGCGGAGGCGGTGATCGGCGAAGTGCTTGTGAAGGATATTCCGTCCGCGACGGACGAGGAGAAGATCTACGGCAAACGCGGAAATCTGGCGGATATGAAAGAGGGCGGAGAGGAGACGAACCGCTGTCTGGGATGCTCCGGTATTTGTGAGAACTGTGTGGAAGTATGTCCAAACAGGGCGAATATCTCCATCCGCGTACCGGGCATGGAGAAGCACCAGATCATCCATGTGGATTACATGTGCAACGAGTGCGGCAACTGCAAGAGCTTCTGTCCATATGACAGTGCCCCGTACCTTGATAAATTCACATTGTTCGCAGATGAAAAGGATATGGATGACAGCAAGAATCAGGGATTCACAGTTCTTGATAAAGACGCGGTGAAGTGCAAGGTACGTTTCTTCGGAGAGACTTACGTGTGGACAAAAGGCGAGGAGACAAGAATACCGGAAGGACTGCTCAAACTGATGGAGACAGTCTGCACGGACTATGCGTACCTGTTGAGATGATAAGGAGGGTCGTGGATGAAACGATTATTTAAAGGCGGAACAGTCGTAAGCGGCGAGGGAATGAGAAAGGTGGATCTTCTTGTAAAGGGAGAGAAGATCCTTGCCGTGGGTGAGGATCTGGAATTTAAGGACGCCGAGATCGTGGATGTGCGGGGGAAACTTCTCTTCCCGGGGTTCATCGACGCGCACACCCACATGGCGCTGGAAGTGTGCGATACGGTGACCGCAGACAAATTTGACACCGGGACCAAAGCCGAGCTTGCCGGAGGAACGACCTGCATCGTGGATTACGCGACCCAGTATCCGGGGGAGAGGCTGCGCGACGGACTTGATAACTGGCACAAGAAAGCGGACGGGCAGTCCTCCTGCGACTATGCGTTCCATCTGGCGATCACCGACTGGAATGAGGAGATCAGCCGGGAACTGGGTGAGATCGTGGCAAAGGAGACCATGTCCTTTAAGCTGTACATGACATATGACACCATGGTAGATGACGAGACTATGTATCAGGTCCTCTCGCGGCTCAAAGAGCTGGGCGGCATCGCGGGAGTGCACTGTGAGAACCACGGCATCATTCAGGCGCGTCTGAAAGAGGTAGAAAAGAAAAAAGGCGGAAGAACGGACGTCTCTGATTATCCGTGGACCCGCCCGAAAGAGGCGGAGGCAGAGGCTGTACACCGCTTACTCGCCATCGCGAAATGTGTAGATACTCCGGTCATCGTCGTACATCTGAGTACGGCGGCAGGATACCGGGAGATCCTGAAGGCAAGGGAAGCAGGGCAGATTGTATATATCGAGACGTGCCCCCAGTATCTTGTGATGGACGAGGAAAAATATTCGCTTCCCGCCGAGGAGGCGAGACATTATATGATCGCGCCGCCTCTCCGGAGAAAAAAGAATCAGGAGGTGCTCTGGCAGGCATTGAAGGAAGGACGCATCCAGACCATCGCTACGGATCACTGCAGTTTTACAAAAGAGCAGAAGATGGCGGGGGCGAAAGATTTTTCAAAGACGCCCTGCGGCATGCCCGGCGCGGAGGAACGTCCGGCGCTGATCTGGCAGTTCGGCGTCAATGCAGGCAGGATCACGCCGGAGCAGATGTGTACGTATCTGGCGGAAAATCCGGCGAAGCTTTACCACCTCTATCCGTGGAAAGGGGCGCTTGTGCCCGGCGCGGACGCGGACATAGTTGTCTGGAATCCGGATACAGAGTGGACGCTGAGCGCCGAGGATCATCAGTCCGCATGTGATTACTGCCCTATGGAAGGAACGAAGATTCAGGGCAGGGCGGAGCAGGTGTACTTAAGAGGCATACTTGCCGCTGAGAACGGGAAAGTCCTTGTGGAGAATGCCGGGGTCTATGTCCGGCACGGCGCAGAGTGATGATATGGATATATAAAGAAGGAAAACTGTGCGGGATACAGACTATAAGAGAAGCACTTGAAAATAGAATTCCGAGGGTTGTAAACACAGTAAAAACAGAAAAGCCTGCCCCTGTCATTTCCGTGGTGGGGGCAGGGGGCAAGACGACGATACTGCACCAACTGGCGCAGGAGTATGTCTGCGCAGGAGAAAAAGTAATCGTCACCACAACGACACATATCATGGACGAGGGAGAGGAGTATTTTCTTACGGATCCATCAGTAGAAAAGATAAAAAAGTATTTGAAAAAATTCCGTCAGGTGTGGGCAGGGAGACCTGCGCCCGGCGGGAAATTAAAAGGACTTGAAGAACTGACCTTTAGGGAAATCCTGACATGGGAGGTTCCGGTGCTAATCGAGGCGGATGGGGCGAAAAGGATGCCGCTTAAGGTTCCTGCCGAGCATGAGCCGGTCATACCGGGGCAGACGACGCATGTCCTGTCTGTATACGGATTAGACGCGGTGGGGAAGCCTTTCAAAGAGGTTTGTTTCCGGTCTGAACTGGCAGGTCCTTTATTGAGAAAGAATGGAACAGATACGGTCACCGCAGAAGATATTGCGTTTCTTGCCGCCTCAGAATCGGGCGGGCGGAAAAGATGTGCGGAAAGCGCCGTATATACGGTCATTTTGAATAAAGCAGATACTCCGCCCAGAAGAGAGTGCGCGCTTGAGATATGCAGGATACTTGAGGGCAGAGGTAATTTCAATGTGATTGTTACCGCCTTTGCGGTAGGATAAGACAGCGCGGGTATAGGACGCGCGCAGCAGACAGGGCGGCATGGCGTGATAGGACATGGTAGCGAATTCAGGACAGGAAGGACAGCGGCATGAAGATATTGGTCAAAGGCGCGGGGGATCTGGCGACAGGTATTGCCTCCCGTCTTTACGGAGCAGGACATCAGATTCTGATGACAGAGATCGACACGCCCCTTACGGTGAGGCGAACAGTGGCTTTTTCCAGAGCGGTCTACGAGAAGTCGGCGAAGGTGGAAGAGATGGAAGCCTTCCGTGCGGAATCAAAAGGAGAGGCGGAGCATATCATCGGACAGGGGGATATCGCCGTGATGGTGGATCCCGATGCACGATGTCGGGAGTGGTACGAACCGGATGTGATTGTCGACGCAATTCTCGCGAAAAAGAATCTCGGCACAAAGATCACGGACGCGCCCTTTGTCATTGGTGTTGGACCCGGTTTTACGGCAGGAGAGGACTGCCACTGTGTGATTGAGACAAAGAGAGGGCACACATTGGGAAATATCATCTGGAGAGGCAGCGCCATCCCCAACACAGGAGTGCCCGGCAATGTGGGCGGCTATACGACAGAGCGGCTCATACGGGCGTCCGCTGACGGTATCATGGAGCCGAAAGTACAGATAGGCGATAGCGTGGAAAAAGGGCAGGTCGTCGCAGTCACAGGCGGACAGCCGGTATATGCGCAGATGCCGGGCGTGGTCAGAGGGATGCTTCAGGAAGGTGTTTTTGTAAGAGAGGGCCTGAAGATCGGTGACATCGACGCCCGGGCAGACGTCTCCCACTGCTATACAATATCAGATAAGGCGCGGGCCATCGGCGGCGGGGCGCTGGAGGCAGTGACCGGGTTTGAGAGGATGAAGGGCAGATATGCCATCGTCGTACTCGCCGCAGGGGCGGGAGTGCGGTTCGGTGGGGATAAGCTGCACACTCTGGCGGACGGCGTACCCATGTATGAGAGGATGCTTGAGAACGTCCGGGCTTTTTCTTCCTTTCCCGCGTATATCGTGACCGGGGATGAGAAGATCGCGACGGAAGCAAAGAAGCGGGGTATCACTCCGGTGAAAAACGATCATCCCGAGGAAGGCATCAGCCTTTCGCTGAGACTGGGACTTGAGGCGGCATTGGGCAGCGCGGGGAAAGCGGGCGGCATTTTCAATGAAGAAGAAAGGATACCAAAAGGCGTACTCTTCTCTGTGTGCGACCAGCCGCATCTTACAGTCGCTACCATGCAAAATATATTCCGCATGGCATCCCTGCATCCCGGAAGTATTGTCTGCGCGGGACATGAGGGCAGAGCGGGCAACCCGGTGCTGTGGGATCGCAGCTATTTCCCGGAGCTTATGGCGCTTTCCGGGGATGTGGGCGGCAGACAGATTATGGACAGACACAGGAGAAATGTGCGAATCGTGGAGACGGACGAGCGAGAGCTAAACGACGTTGACCGCCGGGAAGATATAGACATCATATGTAACAGTACCAAGGCAAAATAAGATGTATGGTCATATGGATCGGATAAAGGAAAAAAGGGCGGCTACGCCTTATAATAAAAATCTATGATAAAGGAGAAGGAACATGGCTCAGAAACGCAAGAAAAGAGTAGCTGTCGTGCAGTGCTCGGGCGGAAGCTGCACACAGACGGAGCTTCCGCGGGAATCCTACGGAGCCGACTGCGCGCAGGCTGCAGAGAAACATCCGGAGGGGATATTAAAGTGCAGATGGGGATGTATCGGACTTGGAAGCTGCGTATCAGTATGCAGGCTGGGTGCCTTACATATCGGAAGCCGGGGTGCAGCCGAAGTTGACTGGGAGAAGTGTGTCGGCTGCGGGTTGTGTGTGAAGGCTTGTCCCATGCACTTGATCCGCCTTACAGAACCGGAATACAATATCCATCCCGCCTGTGTGAACGAGGATGCGGGAGCAGAGACAAAGGGAGAATGTCAGATGGGATGTATTGCCTGTGGTATCTGTGAGAGGGCCTGTCCTACGCAGGCGATCAGTATCATAGATAATCACGCCGTGATTGACGAAGAGAAATGTATCGCCTGCGGAATGTGCGCGGTGAAGTGCCCCCGGGGCGTGATACGGGATCAGAACGGGATCCTGACAGTTCAGTAGAGGAAACACCTTGCGGGTATACCATAATGCCGTGAGAAGCACGGCATACAATAAGGAAAGGCTGGAGAAGAGATGAAAGAGAGCTTTTGTTTTACAGTAAACGGAATAGAACGTGTTACGGATGTAGATAAGCCACTGCTTCGCTATCTGAGGGATGACCTTCACCTGCATTCTGTCAAGGATGGCTGCAGCGAGGGCGCCTGCGGGACGTGCACCATCGCGGTGGACGGGAAAGCAGTCAAGTCCTGTGTCCTCACGACAAAACGCGCGGCCGGGAAAAATATTATCACCACCGAAGGACTCAGCGAGGAAGAAAAGGAAGCCTTTGTCTATGCTTTCGGCTCCAAAGGGTCCGTCCAGTGCGGCTTCTGCATCCCGGGGATGGTGATGGCAGGAAAAGCTCTGATCGACCGGGTGCCGGATCCGACAGAGGAAGAGATCAAAGTGGCGTTAAAGGGCAATATCTGCCGCTGTACGGGATATAAGAAGATCATCGAGGGAATCCAGCTCGCGGCGGCCATCTTAAGAGGCGACGCTCAGATCGACGAGGAGCTTGAGAAAGGCGACAGCTACGGCGTGGGCAAGAGAGCCTTCCGTCTGGATGTGCGCGAGAAGGTGTTAGGTTACGGAGAGTACCCGGATGATATTGAGATGAAGGGAATGGTCTATGCTTCGGCAGTGCGCTCGAAATATCCCCGCGCACGTATCCTTGACATCCACACAGAGAAGGCGGAGGCGCTCCCGGGCGTTCTGGCAGTATTGACGGCGGAGGATGTGCCGAACAACAAAGTCGGGCATCTGCAGCAGGACTGGGATGTGATGATCGCTAAAGGCAGTATCACCCGCTGTGTAGGCGACGCCATCTGTCTGGTGGTGGCGGAGACAAGGGAGATCCTTGAGAAAGCGAAGAAACTGGTGCGCATTGATTATGAAGAGTTAAAGCCTGTGACTTCCATCAAAGAGGCAATGCAGGAGGACGCTCCCAAGGTTCATTCCAAAGGAAACTTATGCCAGAGCAGGCACGTCACGAGAGGAGATGCCAAGACAGCGCTGGCAAATTCAAAATATGTCGTGACACAGTCCTACCGTACTCCTTTTACAGAGCATGCGTTTCTTGAACCGGAATGTGCGGTGGCAATGCCTTACAAGGATGGGGTAAAGGTTTATTCCACGGATCAGGGCGTGTATGATACACGGCATGAGATTTCCATCATGTTCGGATGGGCTCCGGAACGGATCGTGGTGGAGAATAAGCTGGTAGGCGGCGGCTTCGGCGGCAAGGAGGACGTTTCCGTCCAGCATATCGCGGCGCTGGCGGCGGTGAAGGTGCAAAGGCCAGTAAAGGTGGTATTTTCCAGACAGGAATCCATCAACTTCCATCCAAAGCGCCACGCCATGGAAGGAACATTTACCCTCGGGTGTGATGAGAACGGGATATTCACCGGACTGGATTGTGAGATCTATTTTGACACCGGAGCGTATGCGTCGCTGTGCGGACCGGTGCTTGAGAGGGCCTGTACCCATTCCGTAGGGCCGTACTGCTATCAGAATACGGACATCCGCGGCTTTGGGTATTATACGAACAATCCGCCGGCGGGGGCGTTCCGGGGGTTCGGTGTGTGCCAGAGTGAATTTGCCCTTGAATCCAACATCAACCTTCTGGCGGAGAAGGTGGGTATCTCCCCGTGGGAGATCCGCTACCGCAACGCCATTGAACCCGGAAAGGTACTTCCGAACGGCCAGATCGCGGACTGCTCCACAGCGCTTAAGGAGACGCTTCTGGCAGTGAAAGACGCCTACGAGAGCAATCCGGGCAGGGCGGGCATTGCCTGTGCCATGAAAAATGCCGGAGTGGGCGTGGGACTTCCGGACAAAGGAAGGGCGAAGATCAAGGTTCACGACGGTAAGGTAGAATTATACAGTGCGGCGTCCGATATCGGGCAGGGTTGCGCCACGGTATTTGTCCAGATGGTGGCAGAGACGACAGGTCTTGGGAAAGATAAAATACGCAACATGGGCGCAAATTCCGAGGTGGCTCCGGATTCCGGTACCACGTCCGGTTCCCGTCAGACACTCATCACGGGCGAGGCGGTTCGCATGGCGTCCGCAGATCTGGCAGAGGCACTTAAAGAAGCCGGAGGCGATCTGGAGAAACTGGAAGGCTGGGAGACTTTCGCGGAATTTTTCGACCCCACTGACAAGCTGGGCGCGGATGTGCCTAATCCGAAGAGCCATGTGGCTTACGGATTTGCCACCCATGTCGTTGTTCTTGACGATGACGGCAGGGTAAAAGAGGTGTACGCGGCGCATGACTCCGGGAAGGTGGTCAACCCCATTTCCATACAGGGGCAGATCGAGGGCGGCGTACTCATGGGACTAGGCTATGCGCTGACAGAGGATTTCCCGCTGAAGGATTCTGTGCCGCAGGCAAGATACGGAACACTCGGACTGATGCGCTCCACCCAGATACCCGATATTCATGCTATCTATGTGGAGAAGGAGGAGCTGCTTCCCTTCGCTTACGGGGCAAAAGGAATCGGAGAGATCGCGACCATCCCTACCGCTCCGGCGGCGCAGGGCGCATACTATGCCATGGATCATGTGCTCCGGACGAAGCTTCCCATGGAGGATACATACTATTCCAAAAAGCAGAAGGCAGTGAAGTGATGCGGCAGCCGGATCGACAAATGAATATTTCCGATAGCCGTGAGCACAGTAAGAGCATATCAGAACATCCTTCCCTCCGTCCGCACCTGAAAGTGCAGATCGTTGGGACAGAGCCGTTTTTCGGGCCGGGCGTGAGGATGCTGCTTTTGCATATCCGGACAGAAGGCTCGGTGCGCGAAGCATGTGAGAAGATGGGACTGTCCTACAGCAAAGGCAGAAAGCTCCTTGACCGGGCGGAGAAGGAATTGGGGTATGCCATTGTGGAGCGCACCCACGGCGGGAAAAACGGGGGAGGCGCATGTCTGAGTGAGGCGGGCATGCGGCTTCTGGAAAAGTATGAGAGGTTTGAAGAAGAACTGACAAAAACGGCGGAAGAAAAGTTCCGTGAGATATTTGAAAGCTGACAGAAGAAAATGAGGCGGGCGCGGATGTATTTCGCAAAGTCGTTCACGCGGCGTGAGAGTTCCGCAGATTTGACTTTTAGAGTTAGATCGGCGGTTCTCTTTTTGACAAGCGATTGCTTTTTGAAAAGCAATCGAGTATAATCTATGACAGAGATAACGGAGAGGTTTTAGAAGGAGTCGTCAGGTTTTGTAATCTGGCGCGGACGAATGAAGGAGAACAAACACATGAAGAAAAAGTTATCAGCAGCAGTATTGGCAGGAGTGATGGTATTTTCCATGGCAGGCTGCTCGGGCGGAAATGGCGCGTCCGGTGCGGCGGGAGATACAGACATTAACGCAGAAGATACAGGCCCCGATGAGGAAGAGACAGAGATTCAGGTATTCATCGCGGCGAGCCTGAATACGGTCATGACAGACCTTGCGGAAAAATATAATGAGGAGCATCCGAATGTGAAGATCACATACAACGCGGACAGCTCGGGGACACTTCTTACACAGATTCAGGAAGGATATGAGTGCGATATCTTTTTCTCGGCGGCTCAGAAGCAGATGGACGACCTTGAGGCAGACGGCCTTATGGTGGAAGGCACGAGAGCCAATGTCGTCAACAATCAGGTCGTTGTGGTGACGCTCAAGGACAGCGGGACGGCGGTGACAGGACTTGAGGATATCGGCAGCGCGGAGAGTATCGCTCTGGCAGGCGGCAGCGTTCCGGTAGGAAAGTACACAAGACAGGCTCTTGTCAATCTGGGTATGCTGCCAAAGACAGACGATGTGGCGGCGATTACAACAGAGGAAGTATCCGAGGCTCTCGGCGGCGCTGAGATCAGCGAGCAGGACAATGTGAGCAAGGTGCTCACGGCGGTTGTGGAAGGCTCCTGTGAGGTGGGAACGACTTATTATTCCGATACATATGGATATGAGGATGATCTGGAGATCCTTGAGACGGTAAGCTATGACCTGACAGGAAACGTGATCTATCCGATTGCCCGTGTGATAAATGAGGAAGCGGATGACGCGCAGACAGCGGCGGCGGAAGATTTCCTGAAATTCGTCCTTTCAGATGAGGCGAGGGAAGTGTTTGATTCCTATTACTTTGACACAAATGTAGAATAAAGGGAAATTTATAAAGGGACATTTATAGAGGAACATATATGGAAGAAATCATGGAAATACTGAAAGATCTGGACTGGAGTCCGCTATTCATATCTATCAAGACAGGAGCGGTGGCGACTTTCCTCTCATTTTTTCTCGGGATATTTGCTGCCCGTAAGGTCGTGAAGGCATCCCCGGGGAAGAAGGCGGTCATCGATGGCATCCTCACCCTGCCGATGGTCCTGCCGCCTACAGTGGCAGGTTTCTTCCTGCTCCTTCTGTTCAGCAGACGCAGACCCTTTGGTGAATTCCTTTTTGACGAATTCGGGTTCAAGGTGGTGCAGACATGGCTTGGCTGTATCATTGCGGCGACAGTGATCGCTTTCCCGCTCATGTACCGCAACGCGCGGGCGGCGATGGAACAGATCGACACCAATCTGGTGTACGCTGGACGCACTTTGGGCATGTCGGATACAAAGATTTTTTGGAAGATCATTATCCCCACCTCAGGGCCGGGGATCGCTTCCGGTACGATCCTTACATTCGCGAGGGCGCTGGGCGAGTACGGAGCCACATCCATGCTGGCGGGAAACATTCCCGGAAAGACGGGAACTATATCACAGAAGATCGCCATGGTCATACAAGACGGCGACTATATGACAGCCGGGATATGGGTGGCGATCGTCATTGTCATCGCCTTTATTGTCATCTTCCTGATGAACATTATCTCAGGAACAAAGATGAAAAACATCGGGAGGTGGTAGGCCATGGCGATCAATGTGCAGATCAAAAAGAAGCTGGAAACCTTTCGGTTGGATATCTGTTTTCAGAGTGATTCGAAGCGTATCGGTATCTTAGGGGCCTCCGGATGCGGAAAGAGCATGACGCTAAAGAGCATTGCCGGTATCGAGACACCCGATGAGGGCAGGATCGAGGTGGAAGGACGGACACTTTTTGACAGAGATGCAAAAGTGAACGTAAAGCCGCAGAAACGCAACGTGGGATATCTGTTCCAGAATTATGCCCTGTTCCCCACGATGAGCGTGGAGAAAAATATCGCGGCAGGCTTAAAGGGCAGCAGGCAGGAAAAGGAAGTCCGCGTCCGTCAGATGATCGAGAAGTTCCGGCTCTCAGGACTGGAGAAACGCCTGCCCGGCCAGCTCTCCGGCGGGCAGCAGCAGAGAGTGGCGCTGGCGCGCATCATGGCTTATGAGCCGGATGTGATCCTGCTTGACGAACCGTTTTCCGCACTGGATATGTACTTAAAAGACCAGCTCCAGCAGGAACTGATCCAGATGCTTGAAGATTACGAGGGCACAGTCATCATGGTGTCCCACAATCGGGACGAGGTGTACCGCTTCAGCGAAGAACTGCTCGTTATCGATCAGGGAAGAATTGCCGCTTCGGGTAAGACACAGGAACTCTTTGAGGATCCAGTGAGTAAGGAGGCGGCCCGCCTTACCGGGTGTAAGAATTTCTCAAAAGTAAGACGGATCGACACCCACACCATAGAGGCGGAGGACTGGGGCGTTACCTTACATATAAAAGGAAAGATCCCGGAATACACAGAGTGGGTAGGATACCGCGCCCATGATTTCGTCCCTGTGTGGGGAGAACGCGGAGAAAATATGCTGAAAACCGATATTGAGAGCAGTGCTGCCCTGCCGTTTGAGCGGAATTACTATCTCAGGCCGGAGAGCAGGGAAACAGCTAAGCCCAATGTGCAGAATATCTGCTGGTTTGTACAGAGAGAGAAGCTGGACATACTGGAAGAAAGAGGACTCCCGGATTATCTGGAGATAAAAGAGGAGAAATTGCTATTCCTGCGGTAGGGGCCGCGGCAGATTTATCGGAAAAATGTATTTACAGATCAAACGGTCTGTTATATAATGTGCACTTGTATAGTGAAAAAAGGGTATGTCAAAGGCATATCCTTTTTGAATGGACAGGCAATGTACAAATACCGCCATCTCAGGCGCGAATATACAGAGAGGAGCACCCGGATAATGAAGACGATACAAAATGACATGACAAAGGGAAGTCCGATGAAGATTATATTAAGCTTTACATTTCCAATCTTTTTGGGAAATGTGTTTCAGCAGTTCTATAATATGGCGGACACAATAATCGTCGGAAAATTTGTGGGAACAAAGGCTCTTGCGGCAGTGGGGAGCACGGGGACGATCATGTTCCTGATCTATGGGTTCGTGGTCGGCATGACTGCGGGATTCACCGTCCTGACCGCCCAGAAGTTCGGTGCCGGAGATATGCGGGCAATGCGCGGCACCGTGGCGGGAGCATCCATTTTGTCACTTATCATAGGCATTATACTGACAGTGCTGTTCATGGTGTTCATGAAGCCGTGGCTTACGGCAATGAACACGCCTGCGGACATTTTTGCCGACGCTTATACGTACATCATGATTATCAGCGGCGGAATTCTGGCGCAGATGCTCTATAACCTGTTGGCGAGTATCCTTCGTGCCCTTGGGAACAGCAGGGTGCCTCTGTATTTCCTTATTCTGTCCGCACTGCTGAATATCCTGCTGGATCTTGTTTTCATCATTGCTTTCGGCATGGGAGCGGCAGGCGCGGCGGTGGCCACTGTCATTTCACAGGGAGTATCAGGTGTCCTCTGCCTTGTGTATATTGCAAAAAAAGTGCCTGTGCTGCGGATGGAGCGTGAGGACTGGCGCCCGTCAGGGCATCTTCTGGGGATACAGCTTCGGATCGGTATCCCCATGGCGCTCCAATATTCTATAACAGCAGTGGGTACAATGATGGTTCAGTCTGCTCTGAATATTCTTGGTTCGACTCTGGTAGCGGCCTATACGGCGGCAAGCAAGATCGAGCAGGTGGTCACTCAGGCATATGTCGCCATGGGAACCACGATGGCTACATATGGAGCACAGAATATGGGCGCTGGCGACGTACCCCGCATCAGGAAGGGATTTAAAGCCTGCACGGTTCTGGGGATTGTCTATTCTTTTGCGGCGGCGGCGCTTGTCATGACCGTGGGGAAATATATGACTTACCTGTTCGTTTCCGAGGATGCGGCAGTTATTATGGAATCTGTTGATACCTACTTGAAATGTGTGGGTGTATTCTTTATACCGCTTGTCATCGTAAATGTATACAGGAACGGCATACAGGGGCTTGGATACGGCATCCTGCCTATGATGGCGGGGGTGGCGGAGTTGATCGGGAGAGGCGTGGTCGCGGTCATCGCGGCGGGACAGAAGAGCTACCTCGGCGTCTGTCTGGCAAGTCCGGCGGCGTGGGTGCTGGCCTCGCTTCTGCTGATTGGAATGTACTATTATGTGGTGAAGATCGACCTGAAAAAAATCTTCCGCGGCTCCGGCGCGGAAGATTAAGAGGGGTTGTGTGAAATTAAGGAAAATCTATGCGAAATAGACAGAGGTCTATATAAATTTTAAAATCTATGCAAATCTTTTAGGCGAAGCCCGGCGGCCATGTATACGAACTGTATACACAGCCGCCGTCCTCTTTATGTATGCTCTTATGATAACAGGCAAATGTGAATCGACTGTGTCAATATATGGAAGAAAGTTTAAAAATTATAAAAAGAAAATAAACCGGCATAAAAACACCCCGATGCCCGCATCACTGCCGGATTGATGCTCCGTGTGCCTGCCTCGGGGTGTTTGACTTTAATCCGCCTTTTTTACAGTATACATCATTTCCTTTTCAGCGTCAGACCAGCGCTCTCTGTCAGCATCATATCTCTCCCAGAGCCATGCGACTGCCTGATCCATTCCCTCCTCAGTGAGGGGGAAAACGGCGCTTTCTTTCTTCTCGTCCGGCGTCTGTTCAAAACACCAAGGCTCCGGGTAGATAAAAACTGTAAAGGTTGTGCTTGATTTTCCGTCATCACCTTGAAAAAGATAGCGCATCCCCCTGTGGCTGCCGGAGAACGGCTCTTTTTTTAATCCGTTTACGGGGATAAGTTTTTTATCAATCATAGTGCATTGTTATCCTCTCATTTTTCTGTGCTGTCGTATCTGATGTATCGCGCACCGCGCCTCGCCCAGCTCGAAGCCGCTTCACAGCTTCTCGCTGTTCGTTGCACTCGTATATCCATACATTCCGCGCACCGCGCCTCGCCCAGCTCGAAGCCGCTTCACAGCTTCTCGCTGTCCGTTGCACTCGTATATCCATACATTCCGCGCACTGCGCCTCGCCCAGCTCGAAGCCGCTTCACAGCTTCTCGCTGTCCGTTGCACTCGTATATCTTACATTCCGCGCACCGCGACGCGCCCAGCTCGAAGCCGCTTCGCATCTTCTCGCTGTCCGTTGCACTCACATACTCCAGCACGGATACCAACTAGCAGATGCGAGCATCTGTAGTTGGCACCCATGTTGGAGTACGCTCGTCGCTATGCGCTCATTATATCACTGCGCGGCTTTCTCTGCAAACTCTGTTGTCACCAGATCTTCATACGGAACACGCTCATCCAGTTCATCCGCGCTTTCAAGGATATCCTGCAGCAGGTCAAAGCTGCTTTCTTCAAAGATCAGATCGCTTTTCCACGTGTCCTGATCGTAATAGCGCGTTACGATGGTTGTGATCGTCTCCAGATCGGTCTCCGGGAACTGAGGTTCAATGACAGCCGCGATCTCCTCCGGTGTGTGGGACTGCACGAAGTTCATTCCTTTTTGAAGGGCATTGGTAAATCCCTGTATCACATCCGGGTTCTCATCGATGTAGCTCTGCTTTGCGCTGAACGCGGTGTAGGGGACATATCCGCTGTCCTCACCGAGAGAGGCGACCACATAACCCTTGCCTTCCGATTCCAGAGTGGTCGCGCCCGGTTCAAATTCAACTGTAAAGTCGCCCTGATCTTCTGCAAATGCAGCAGCGGTGGAGCCAAAATCGATATTCTGGTTGATCTCGAGGTCCGTCTCCGGGTCGATTCCATTTTCCTTTAAAATATACTCGAACACCATCTCAGGCATGCCGCCTTTGCGTCCGCCGAGTACGAGGTGGCCTTTTAAGTCTTCCCATGTGAAATCAGGCATCTCTTCCCGTGCCACAAGGAAGTTCCCCGCGCGCTGGGTAAGCTGGGCGAAGTTGACCACATAGTCCGTAGCGCCCTCCGCGTAGGTGTAGATGGATGCCTCTGAACCCATAAACCCGATCTCCGCCTCGCCGGAGATGACCGCGGTCATTGTCTTATCCGCTCCAAACCCGCACACGAGTTCCAGATCAATCCCTTCTTCCTCAAAATACCCTTCCTCGATCGCGACGTACATCGGCGCGTAGAAGATGGAATGTGCCACCTCATTTAGTGTTACTTTGACAGGCTCTTTTTCTTCCGCCTGCTCTGTGGAAGTGCTTTCCGGCCCTGCGGATTCCTTATCCTGCGAACATCCCGCCAGCATGGACAGGGAGAGGACAGCAGCGCCAAGATAGGCTAAAATGCGCTTTTTCATAATTCCTCCATATAGATTTATTCAATTCTTTCTTAAATACTATATGAAGGAAAGCAGAGGAAGTTCCGCTCATAGGCCACCAAAAGGCGGGCCAAAGCCTGTTATTACGGGCAGAGTTCATACCATGTCACAGTTCCCCGCGCTTCTGCGTCTTTCATTTCGCAGGACAGACCGGTCATGGAATCATAGATCCGGGTGGTGAACACTTCCTCGCCGTCATTTATGAATAATTCTAATGTAGAGGAGTCCGAGAGGATACGAATGTTGCGGATATCCTGTAAACGGACGCCCCGTGTCGTCCTGCCGCGCCCGCATTGGCTTATATCCAGAAGAAGCACATCCCCGTCATAGGAAAGGAGAGCGTTCTCACGGATGCGCAGGGTAAAGCTTTCGCATTTCTCAAAGGCCAGTTCCATATCAAAAAGCGGGGAGACATTCTGGGAAAATGTGTTCGTAAAGTGCTCTTCATGCCCCATGCCCCGGATTGTTTCAAGTTCCCGGATCGGCCGCTGTGCAGGATGTCCTTCCTTCGTCAGATACAGTTCCCGTGGAATGGTGAGGCAGTGCTGCCAGCCGTTTTTTAAGGTGGGGGCGTTGTCATACCCGCTGTCCGGCATTCCCATCCATCCGATGAGCAGAGTGCGGCCCTGTCGGTCCTGAAATATCTGCGGTGCGTAGAAGTCAAAGCCACGGTCCAGTTCCCGGAATTCTCCGATCTGATAATCTGTTTCGCCAAAGGTGTAATCCAGTTTAAACGAGCCGCACTGGTAGGTATTGGCATAGTCGAGTCCCTGAGAGGGAAGTCCCTGAGGGCAGGCGATGAGAAATCCCTGTCCGTTTATTTCAGCATAGTTGGGGCATTCCCACATATAGCCAAAAGGATTTTCCGTAGTAAAGCGGAGCTTGTATTCCCAGCGGCGCAAATCATCGCTCTCATAGAGGAGGACGCAGCCTTTATCTGAGAGAGTGCGCGCACCTAGGAGCATATAGTAACGCCCGTTTCTGCGGATCACCTGCGGATCCCTCACGTGTTTGCTCATATCCTCTGGAAAATCATCGTTTGTCATGAGCAGCTCTTTCTCTGTGAAATTATAGCCGTCCCTGCTGGTGATGAGGATGACATTCTGTTCTCTGCCCGCTGTGGTGTAGTCGTATTTTTTGTCCGTATATTTGACATTGCCTGTGTAGAACACATAGTAAATGCCGTCTTCTTCATAGGCGGAGCCGCTGTACGCGCCGTGCTGGTCCCATGCGCAGTCTGGGTAGACGGCAGGCTCATGCTCCTGAAAATGAAGGAGATCCTGCGAGGTCATGTGTCCCCACAACCCATTTCCGCCCTCGGCGTTAAAGGGGGAATACTGAAAATAAATATGGTAGTCATTTCCGATCTGGCACAACCCGTTGGGATCGTTGAGCCAGCCCACGGGCGGCTGCAGATGGTATCCAAGGCGCAGAATATCATTCTGCGCCCGGTCTATAACGGAACCAAACTGTTCGAGCTGTTTAAGATACATTTCTTTTGTCATGGGTTTCTTTTCTGCTGGCATATCTTTATTCTCCTTTACGCTGTCATATGCTGTCCGTCACAGTATTTCTCAGGACAGGATCCGGAAGATGCGGTCAGATATGTCAACCGCGCGGCTTTCTTCCTTCTCAAGAGATGCTCCGTCAGTTTCTGTGACAATGACTGGGATCGCTGTATTGTATCCGGCTTTTTCGACCGCGTCCTTGTCAAATTCCACTAAGAGATCGCCTTTTTTTACATGATCTCCGTTGTCCACATGAGAGGTGAAGTATTTTCCTTCCAGCTTAACTGTGTCAATACCGATGTGGATGAGGATATCCGCGCCGCCGTCTGTGTGAAGGCATACGGCGTGTTTCGTGTCAAAGATGGATACTACCTCGGCGTCCGCCGGAGCGTATACCTTTCCTTCCGAGGGCATAACGGCCGCGCCGTCCCCGAGCACCTTGGATGCAAATGTCTCGTCCTGTACGTCCTCGATGGGAATTAAAGTACCCTTTGCCACGGAGTAGATTGATTCAGCCGTTTTCCCAGCCGTTTCGGAGGCTGAGGCTGTATCCTTTGCCGCACCTGAAGCCGCGCCCGCCTCTGTATTTGATCCTGTAGTTGAGGCCGCGCCTGTCACTGTATTTGATCCTGCTGCTGAGGCCGTGCCTGTACCTGCGGATGAGCCTGCTACTCCGGCTGCGGCGCGGGCCTTTTTCATTGCCCCTGCGCCGATGATCAGTGTCATGATGAACCCGGCTGCCAGTGCGATAACATGAGCGATAATGTAGGATGCGTATCCGTTATTATCCGGATCAGCCAGCGCGATGCCCGGTACGACAGTGGTGCCGAAGCCAAGTGCGGCAAGATCAGTAAAGTATACGACAAGTCCGCCGATAGCGCCGCCTACGCATCCTGCGATGAGCGGGAAACGGAATCTCAGGTTGACGCCGAAGAGCGCCGGTTCTGTGATGCCGAAGAGTACGGAGATGAAGCTGGGGATACAAAGCTCCCTTGTCTTTGCGTCGCGCCTGTTGAGCATCAGATATCCGAGCACTGCACCGCCCTGAGCAGTCATGGCCACAGACATGAGCGGATTTAAGAAGTTACGTCCTGTATCTACAAGAAGCTGTGCCTCGATCGCTCCGAAGATATGGTGCAGACCTGTGATGACAATGAGCTGCTGCACACCGGAGAAGAGGGCGTAACCGACAGCGCCGAAGTTCTGTGTGATCCAGACAAGGCCGTTTGTGATGCCTGACGCAAGCGCCCTTCCCAGAGGCCCTACCACGAGGAATAAGAGGATCGCGCCGACCAGCGTGGTGAGCAGCGGTGAAACGAGAAGGCGGATTACCTCAGGTACTTTTTTCTCAAAGAAGATGTCCAGTTTCGCTGTCACGACACCCATCAGAAGCGCTACGATGATACCGCCCTGAAAGCCGACCAGATCTACGCCAAGGCCGAAGATATGTATGGTGGTCACCTCCACCGTGCCCTGAGCTGCGGCATAAGCGTCGGCAAGGCTGTTTGAGAGCATGATACAACCCATGACGATACCGAGGATCGGCCGCCCGCCAAACCGTTTGCAGGCGCTGTAGGACACTGCCAGCGGCAGGAATCCGAAGATCGCTCCTGAGGAAATATTGATCAGGGTATTGATTCCTGAGAGTGTGGCGTTGTTGTGGACAAAGTCAAGGTTTCCGAGTACACCGGACAGTCCGGTGAGAAGTGCCGCAGCGAGGATGCCGGGCATGATGTCGATAAACACATCGGACAAGGCTTTGATGATACGCTGGAGCGGGTTCATCTTCTGGTTCGCCTCGGTCTTTAAGTCGCTTAAGCTCATATTCTTCATCCCGGTGTAGTCCGCGAATACCTCGTACACATCGTTGACGAGGCCTGCGCCGAAGATGATCTGCACCTGATCTCCTGCGACAAAGACACCTTTTACCAGATCTACGTCCTCCATCTGTTTTAAGTCGGCAGCGTCATTGTTCTTAAGTACGATGCGCAGCCGTGTCGCACAGTGCGCCACGCCTTGGATGTTCTTCTTCCCGCCGACCAGTTCGGTGAGCTGCCGGGAGATTTTTTCATAGCGTTCCCGTTTCTGTTGTTCCATTTGTTTTCCTCCTTTTCAACTTGCACAAGGATTTTTGTGCCCTGATTTGTTCTTGCAATATTAATTATACTGATTTAAAATTATTAGTATATGGAGAAATGTTGACGGACTATTTCGTTTTGTGACTTTGTGGAAAGAGGGGGAGGCATATGAAAGATTATATATTTTCAAACGAGTTTTTCCGGAACATTGATGCAACGGTCTACACGTGCGGATACGAATCCTGCGTACCGGGACACAGCTATGGCCCGGCGGTGCGCAGCGGTTATCTGATCCACTATGTGATAAAAGGCAAGGGCATCTTTAAAACGGACGGCCGCATCTGGCGCCTGAAAGAGGGCGAGGCATTTCTTATACGCCCGGGAACGCTCATTTACTACGAGGCGGACGCAAAAGATCCTTGGACATACACATGGATCGGCTTTCAGGGCGTACGGGTGGAGCAGTATTTAAAACGTACCTCGCTTCTGGAGCACCCGGTATTTTTTTATGGAAGGGATGACCGTATCCGCCTCTGTCATGAGAAGATGTATGAGGCCAACCAACTGCCGGAGAATAAGGATCTTATCATGACCAGCATCTTGTATGAATATCTCTTTATGCTGGCGGACAAATTTCCCAAAGAGCATATATCCATACAGGAGAGACGGGAAAGCTATGTGGAGGAGGCGCTGAAATATATTGAGACCAATCATACCCGGCATATCAATGTAAATGAGATCGCGGATTCCCTGAGCATAGACCGTTCTTATTTATTCCGCCTGTTTAAAAATGCAACAGGGGTCTCCCTGAAAAACTACCTTATTGATTACCGGATCAGGACAGCCAGCGATCTGCTCGCCCATACCGATTATCCTGTGTCTGTGGTCGCCCGCTCCGTGGGGTATGAGGACGCCCTGTATTTTTCCCGTCTGTTTAAAGAGAAAAAAGGACGCACACCTACAGAATACCGGGCGGAAAAGCAGGGGGCACAATGAAAAGCAGGGAGCAGAGTGATCAAGAGTCAGGCACACAGGGGCAGAAAGGAATCAAAAACAGAGGAGTACGGACATAAAATACCCGCCGGATGGTACTGGTCTGGCATAGAAATGATTTCCTGCCTGCTTTCGTACAGTTTCGGCGGGTAACTTCGATTAACAATATGTCTGTTGCCGGATAATTACCGGCCAGTGCAGCCATAGGCTGCCGTTTTATTCGTCATAATCATCGTCCGCATAATCATCCTCGAACGCGTCATCGTAATCATCCTCATAATCATCACCGTTCCTTGACGTTATGGCGAGGATCAGAGTAATCACAGCGAGTACGGCGCATACTCCGGCGGCGATGAGAAGCTGGAACTCATCCCCTTTCTTGAGAAAGGCAAACACGCCTCCGCCAAGATAGAAGAGCATGGGCAGCAGGAAAGCGAACACGGAGTTCGTTCTAAGTGTAATAAAATACAACAGAGCAGATACGAGCAGACAGAGCGCCACAATAACGAACGTCAGTCCTGAGACAGTCCCGTCTCCTCCGGAGGACAGTCCTGTGGAAAATCCTCTGTACATCAGATATCCGAAACCTGCCAGTGAAATTACCGCGAGAACGATACGCATAACGCGGAATCTCGGTGCATCCTCATAATAATCATCGTCATCATATTCGTCGATCTCCGGCTCCGGTTTCTTTGTGGAATAGTTTGCGTCAGTATTTTTCCGTCTTGCTTCAGCACTGGAAACTGAGG
The DNA here is from genome assembly GCA_019118545.1 of Candidatus Mediterraneibacter merdavium. Taxonomy (GTDB): domain Bacteria; phylum Bacillota; class Clostridia; order Lachnospirales; family Lachnospiraceae; genus Mediterraneibacter; species Mediterraneibacter merdavium. Next base: position 33,980 of record DWYT01000104.1, read on the forward strand.
CTTTTTTGATGGCGCGGGTGTCTTCGTCTGCCTGTGTCTTTTTCTTTCTTACAGGCTTGCCGATCGCTCCGGTGGCAAGCATATCCTCATACCCCTGACGGGCAGTGGTCTCATGCTTTACGCGTACTCTCTCCGGCGGGATATTGCTGTACCGCTTCTCCTCGGCGGTATTTGATGACACGCTTTTTGCCGTGCGCTTTTTCACCGGCTTTTTAGCCGGAGCAGCGGCCGCTTCTTCGTCAGAGGAGCGGCGTTTCGGCCTCGGTGCGTCAGATTTTGTAGGGGTTCCCTTCTGGGACGCTGACTTCTGAACCGCAGCTTTCCTTGACGTACCGTTCTTTTCCTGAGCGGAAGCTTTCTTAGAAGCAGCTTCCTGAGCGGGCGCCTTTTTTGTTGCCTCGGCTGTTTGTGCGGGTGCCTTCTTTGCTACCTCGGCCGTTTGAGCAGCAGCTTTTTGTGCCGGTGCTTTTTTGACGGCCTCAGTCTTCGGGGCAGCAGCCTTCTGAACCGCAGCCTTCTGGACAGGCGCTTTCTTCGGGACTTCTGCCTTCTTGGACGGACTCTCTTTCTGAGCGGTGGTCTTGTCAGGAGCGGACTGTTTTGCCGCCTCCTTTTTCGCGCGCTGTTTGTCAAGATTCCACTGCTTGCGGCAGTCGCGGCAGATCGCGTATTTATTAAAGATCGGATCACCGTTTTCGTTGGTGCCAATCTGCTTGTTTTTTAACTCAAGTTCTTTTCCACATATTGGACACTTCATTAATCTATACTCCTCTCTTGTGCTAGACAAATCTACAACGTAAATAGTATAACATTTTGGGGGCGTAAGAACAATGAAAAAATGCAATATCTACTCGAAAAGTGGAATATCTGATTGGATTATGTCGAAATTGTATCCGCAACTGCATCATTTTCCGGACGAAGAATCTTTTTCGGCGGCGTTATTCGAGATGCTACCCTCAGCTTTCTGGTAATGCTTACCGTCAGTTTTATCCAGAACTGTGGGCGGCATGTACTGCACGATATCATTGTAGGAATCCAGTTCTTCCTCCGACTGCGGGAGAGAGGGGATCAGTCCCGTACAGTCCATTGTAGAAGCTGCATTTGTAAGATAGTCATAATCGTCAATCAGCTCTTTGTTTGTTTTCTTTTTCAATATCTTTCACCTCGGTATCATGATCTCTCCGGCAGCAGCATGACACGACAGCCTGATATACACGGCTGTCTGTGCGCGGCGTATTTCCGGTCGTGTTGTTAGTATTTCCGGGAAGAAAAATTGTATTCTTTGGAAAATGTGGTAGAATAGTGAAAGAGTTAATGTGAAATGTACCAGTTGGTGGAAAGGGAGAGCAGATATGAGACTGATTGCAGATACACATGCCCACAGCCTTGCGAGCGGGCATGCTTACAGTACGATAAAGGAGATGGCCGCAGCGGCAAAAGCAAAGGGACTAAAGGCTCTTGCGCTGACGGAACACGCACCTGAGATGCCCGGAACATGCGGACTGTATTATTTTCAAAATCTGGATGTAGTGCCCCGGGAAGCAGAGGGGGTAAGGCTTTTGATGGGAGCTGAGGTCAACATCATGGATCCAGAGGGAACTATTGATCTGCCGGAAAAGACGTGCCGTGATATGGACATTGTAGTGGCAAGCATCCATCTGCCGTGCTATGGATCAGGGCACACGCCGGAAGAAAACACCCGTGCGTATGTGGAGGTTATGAAGAAGCCTTACGTCAATATCATTGGGCACCCGGATGACGGGAGATTCCCCTTTGACTACGAGGTGATTGTGAAGACAGCCAAAGAGACGGGGACGCTTCTGGAGATCAACAATTCCTCCATGCGTCCGCAGAGCAGCCGCAAAGGAACAAGGCAAAATATACTGGCCATGCTGGAACTGTGTAAACAATACGAGGTTCCCGTGACAACGGGGAGCGACGCCCATATAGACGTGGATGCGGGAAATTTTACAAATGTCCGGGAAGTGCTTGAATATTGTAATTTTCCTGAGGAACTGGTCGTGACGGCGGACTGGGACAGATTAAAGACGTTTTTAGGACTGTAAAGACTGTAAAGCGTCAGAAGAAAAAGGTGTGGACTTTAAAAGTTTAATGTGCTAAAATACAACAGTAAAGGGACAGGCGCGGGCGAAAATGCGGTGTTCCCCATATTTATGCCATCGGCTTGAAAAGGAGACATTTTTATGAGTAAGAAAATCAGAACGGAGGCAGTAGATTATCTTTTTGAAGCTGTCCTCAGTCTGGAAAATAAAGAAGAGTGTTATACATTTTTTGAGGATATCTGTACGATCAACGAGCTTCTCTCATTGTCACAGCGGTTTGAGGTGGCAAAGATGCTAAGGGAGCAGAAGACGTATCTGGAGATCGCAGAGAAGACTGGCGCGTCGACGGCGACCATCAGCCGGGTGAACCGCTCCCTTAACTACGGAAACGACGGATACGATATGGTATTTGAGAGGATCGATAAGAAAAAAGAATAGCACAGGCATAAAAAACGAGAGTCGTAAATAAAACCGGAAACCGCATGAGTATATGGGAAGATGAACTCAGCGAGGAAAAGTCTGTATTTTGAAACAGATACTGCATTTGATAACCGAGTGCGCTCAACAAAAACCGAGCACACTCGATTTTTTTATTGCTTCTCTCTGTATCCCCGTGATATAATCTATCTAATGTCAACTATAAGCAGAAGTAAATGAAAGGGAATGAGTATGAGCTTTATATCGTATTTAATCAACGGTTTGAGTCTGGGAAGTGTCTACGCGATCATTGCCCTCGGATATACGATGGTGTACGGTATCGCGAAGATGCTGAATTTCGCCCATGGGGACGTCATTATGATCGGAGCGTACACGGCGTTCATCGCCATGACGCAGGCAGGAGTTTCTCCCATTATCAGTGTAGTCATCGCGGTCTGTGTGTGTACCATACTCGGTATCGCCATCGAGCGCGTGGCGTACAAGCCGCTCCGGAACGCATCGTCCTCTCTGGCGGTGCTCATCACGGCGATCGGCGTGAGCTATCTGCTCCAGAACATCGCGCTTCTGGTGTTCGGTGAGACGCCGAAGACATTCCAGTCCGTGATCAAGTGGAAAGGCGTGTCTCTTGCGGGCGGCAAGCTGAATATCTCGGGAGAGACGATCGTGACGATCGTTGTCTGCCTCATTATCATGGGTGCGCTGATGTTCTTCGTGCAGAAGACAAAACCCGGACAGGCGATGCGCGCGGTGTCTGAGGACAAGGGAGCCGCGCAGCTTATGGGTATCAATGTAAACGGAACGATCGCGCTGACATTTGCCATCGGCTCTGCGCTGGCGGCGGTCGCGGGCGTGATGTACTGTTCGGCGTATCCGACCCTGTCACCGTACACGGGTTCCATGCCGGGTATCAAGGCGTTCGTAGCGGCGGTGTTCGGCGGCATCGGTTCCATACCGGGAGCATTTATCGGGGGCCTTCTTCTCGGCGTGATCGAGATCCTGAGCAAGGCGTACATTTCCTCGCTCTTGGCGGATGCCATCGTGTTCGCGGTGCTGATCATCGTGCTCCTCGTGAAACCGACCGGACTTTTAGGCAAGAAGATTCAGGAGAAAGTGTAGGTGATGGGTATGCCAAAGAAAATGAGTAAGAACACAAAAAGCAGTCTGATCACGTACGGCATTGTCATTGCTGCCTACATCATCATGCAGGTTCTGATCAGTACGGGAAGTATTTCAAGTCTTATGGAGGGACTGATGGTTCCGCTTTGCTACTATATTATCCTTGCGGTGTCCTTGAACCTTGTGGTGGGCATCCTCGGAGAGCTGAGCCTCGGTCATGCGGGGTTCATGTGTGTGGGAGCGTTCTCAAGCGCCTTTTTCTCAAAATGTATGAGAGACGTGATCACAGTGGATGGACTGCGCTTCTTTCTGGCGCTGTTGATCGGTGTCGCTGTGGCGGCGGTATTCGGTATCCTCATCGGTATCCCTGTGCTTCGGCTAAAAGGCGACTACCTCGCCATCGTTACGCTTGCGTTTGGCGAGATCATCAAGAATCTGGTAAATGTTCTTTATATCGGAAAGGACAGAGGCGGCTTTCATTTCTCTACGAAGGACGTGATGGCGCTTAATATGGAAGCGGACGGAACGGTCATCGTAAACGGCCCGCAGGGAATCACGGGAACGCCGAAGGACGCCACATTTTTTATTGGATTTATTTTGATCCTCATTACGCTGTTCATCGTGATGAATCTGATCAATTCCAGAGACGGAAGAGCGATCATGTCCATCCGCGACAACCGTATCGCGGCGGAGTCCGTGGGGATCAATATCACGAAATACAAGCTGATGGCATTTACCATATCAGCGGCTCTGGCGGGAGCTGCGGGGGTGCTCTATGCGCACAACCTGTCCACGCTGACAGCCAACACGAACAACTTTGGTTACAACCAGTCTATCATGATCCTCGTATTCGTTGTGCTGGGCGGTATCGGCAGCATCCGGGGTTCCATCATCGCGGCGGTCATCCTGACACTCCTTCCGGAAATGCTCCGCGGGTTGTCGGATTACCGTATGCTCATCTACGCGATCGTGCTCATTGTGATGATGCTGTTTAACTGGGCGCCTAAGGCGATCGAGTGGCGGGAGAAATATTTGAGATTCGGAAGAAAGAAAAAGGAGGCTGTGAAATAATGGCATTACTGGATGTGAAAAATCTCGGTATCTCATTCGGCGGTCTCCGGGCGGTGAACGCATTTGACATATCGATCGAAAAGGAAGAGCTGTACGGTCTCATAGGACCGAACGGCGCGGGGAAGACAACAGTATTCAACCTGCTGACAGGCGTGTATAGGCCGGACAGCGGCAAGGTCCTTCTGGACGGGCAGGACATTACGGGGAAGAAAACCATCGACATCAGCAAAGCTGGCGTGGCGAGGACATTTCAGAATATCCGCCTGTTCAAGAAGTTGAGCGTACTGGATAATGTGAAGGTGGGGCTCCACAACAAGCATCATTATTCCACGCTGGAAGGTATCTTAAGACTGCCAAATTACCGCAGGATAGAGCGGGAGATGGATGAGCAGGCGATGGAGCTGTTAAAGGTCTTTCATCTGGAGGATGTAGCTCTCGTAGACGCAGCAAATCTTCCCTACGGGCAGCAGAGGAGACTGGAGATTGCGAGGGCGCTCGCCACAGAGCCGAAACTCCTGCTCCTAGATGAACCGGCAGCAGGCATGAACCCCAATGAGACGGGAGAACTGATGGAGATGATCCGCTTTGTGCGGGAGCATTTCCACATGACGATCCTGCTCATTGAACACGACATGAAACTGGTAAGTGGAATCTGCGAAAGGCTGACCGTGCTGAACTTCGGGGAAGTCCTCGCGCAGGGCGAGACAGCGGAAGTGTTAAATGATCCGCAGGTCATCACCGCGTATCTTGGAGAATAGGAGGAGATCTGTCATGGCAATGCTTGAAGTAAAAGATCTGGAAGTATATTACGGCGTGATTCAGGCGATAAGAGGAATCTCCTTTACGGTAGAGCAAGGAGAGGTCATCGCCCTGATCGGGGCAAACGGCGCAGGGAAGACAACGACCCTTCACACGGTCACAGGACTGCTTTCACCCAAGAGCGGTCACGTGATGTTCGAAGGGAAAGACATCACAAAAGTGCCCGCCCACAAGATCGTTTCCATGGGGATGGCGCACGTCCCTGAGGGACGCCGTGTTTTTGCGGAGCTGAGCGTGTATGAAAATCTCAAGATGGGCGCATACACGAGAAAAGATAAAAATGAGATCGAGGAAAGCTTAAAGAGTATTTATAAAAGATTTCCCCGTCTGGAGGAGAGAAAGAACCAGATGGCAGGGACATTAAGCGGCGGCGAACAGCAGATGCTGGCAATGGGGCGCGCGCTGATGTCAAAGCCGAAGATCATCCTCATGGATGAGCCGTCCATGGGACTTTCACCGATCATGGTAAATGAAATCTTCGACATCATCCGCTCTGTCAGCGAGAGCGGAACAACGGTGCTCCTTGTGGAGCAGAACGCGAAGAAGGCGCTGTCCATCGCGGACAGGGCATATGTCCTTGAGACAGGAAGCATTGTTCTGGAAGGAAAGGCAAAGGACCTTCTTGAGGATGATTCCATTAAGAAAGCATATCTGGGAGAGTAGAGTCTCAAAGAAGTGGACAGTGTACTTTGTCCGGCGGTTTACCGGTATCAAAGGCGGGCATATATGGATGTATATAGATATGAGGAGGCGCATCTTATGAAAAATATCGTGATCACCATTTCAAGACAGTACGGCAGCGGCGGTAAGACCATCGCCGCGATGCTGGCAAAGGAGCTTGGCGTCAACTGTTACAGCAGGGAGATTCTGCGTATGGCGTCGGAAGACAGCGGCATTAACGAACAGCTCTTCGGTATGACGGATGAGAAGATGCGTCATGCCGGATGGTTCCGCCTCCTGAGCAGGCCGTATGAGGGCGAACTGCTTCCGCCGGAGGACAAAGGATTTACATCTGACGACAACCTGTTTAACTATCAGGCGAAGGTCATCAAGGATCTGGCGGCGAAAGAGTCCTGCGTCATCATCGGAAGATGCGCGGACTATGTGCTCAAAGATTATCCGAACGTGATGAGCGTGTTCATCCACGCGGACAAGAAATTCTGTCTGGAACGCGCTATGGAACGCCACAGCATGAGCGAAAAAGAGATGAAGAAATTCATCGAGAGAACCGACATGTACAGGGCGGACTTTTACACCTACCACACAGGACACGAATGGGCCGACGCACGGAATTACGATCTCTGCCTCAACAGCGGGAAACTCGGGTTTGAGAAATGCGTGGAAGAGATTAAGGCATATATGAAGATACGGTTTGCAGAATAAGAACGCGGATTTGTCGGGGACGATTAAACACCAGCCGCAGAGACAAATATCCCTCACGGACACATTTTCATTCGGGTCACGACGCAAGGGTACATAGGAGCGCAAAGTACGCGCTCCAAATACCCGCGCCGTTCTACGGTCCGCTCGGGATACATGTCTCTGCGGCTGTTTTTAATCCCGCGACAATTCGCGGTTGGCAGGGGATTTCCCGTTGCTTTGTGCTTGTGGAGGGCAAGGGTGGGGAGTATAATAAAAAGTATAAAAGTCGGATTCGGTAATTTGGAATTGGTAGACGGGAGATCATAGTATGTGGGTATGTCCTAAATGCAACAGAGAATTTAAGAGGAACAATCAGTCCCATTACTGTGGGGAGGCTCCGAAAACTATTGAAGAGTGGATCATACAGCAAGAGTAGCCGTTACAGAATTATTTCTTAAAACTCCATCAAGTGATCCGGGATGTTATTCCCGATATTAAACAGAGAATTGCGTGGAGTATGCCGACATATGGTGAAAAGGAGATTGTTGTGCAATTTTCTGCCTGTAAAGATCATGCCAGTCTTTATGTTGGGGAGAAGGCGATAGAGCATTTTGGCGCAGACCTGCGCGGATATGAATGTAAAAAGTCGGCTGTTTAT
>DWYT01000105.1 GCA_019118545.1 Candidatus Mediterraneibacter merdavium
TTCCTGTTCATGTATCTGTTCCATGATTGCTGTCTGTGTCCCAATCGCATCAATCGTTATAACGCTCCCTCTGATATCCAGAAGTTTCAATAATTCCGGAATCACCGTGATCTCATTCGTCTTTGAATCGACCGGAAGCTGTGCAAGTATCAATCCTCGAACCGTTTCCACTACATTCAACAGCATCGGTGCTGTCCCGCTTTTCGTCTTTTCCGCTGCACCACGTAATGCTTTCCCATCAATAGCGAGATGGGTATTCTTCGAGTCCACGATCTCACCGATCCATTCCATAAAAGCATACAAGGCTAATTCCTCATCAATCCCAGACAGCATCCGGGTAATGGTGGAAGGCGAAGCAATCCCGTAGTTCAATTTCATATGTTTCCGCAGCTCTCTCTTTTGTCCGCATAAAACAGTACAAATCATATAATTTTCACCATGTATATTAAAATAATACCCATAAGAAATAATTTGTAATATATTTGTATGTTAACATGAATAATTTGTATTGTAAATATGTCATAAAGCGATAAAAACAGACAAAAATCAAATTGAAGGAAGGGGGTGGGAATGATATCGTAAAAGCACAGGGAGACATCCCCAATAAGCATCCCGGCAGACGCCGGGGCATATCATATCCAAAAGGGAGGAACGAAACATGAAAAGAAAAAGTATCGTAGCATTATTACTCTCAGCAGTAATGGTAGCAGGACTCGCAGCATGCGGAAGCTCAAACAGCGGCGGGACTGACACAGGGGCAGCGGACGACGGAGCGACAGACGGCGGGATGATCAAAGTCGGCATCATCAATAACGATCCGAATGAGTCCGGATACCGTACAGCCAACGACGCTGACTTAAAGGCAATGTTCACAGAGGAGAACGGATATGACGCATCTTTTGCATACAGCTTAAAGAATGATGAGCAGATCACAGCAGCTCAGAAGTTCATTCAGGATGGCGTTGACTATCTGCTCCTGTCCGCAGCGGACACATCAGGATGGGATTCCGTATTAAAAGACGCGCAGGACGCGGGGACTCAGGTTATTCTTTTTGACCGTACAATCGATGCGGACGAGAGCCTGTACGTTGCTTCTATCGTATCAGATATGAACGCAGAAGGCGAGACTGCTGTAAACTGGCTGAAGGATCAGGGACTTGACGAGTACAACATCATCCACATTCAGGGTGTTATGGGTTCTGCAGCTCAGGTAGGACGTTCTGGAGCTATGGATGAAATGGCAGAGGCTGAGGGATGGAATATCGTTACACAGCAGACGGCAGAGTGGAACGCAGAGAAAGCTCAGCAGATCGTACAGTCTGTCATCGACGCAGGCACACCGTTCAACGTAATCTACGCTGAGAACGACGATATGGCTAAGGGCGCTGTAGCAGCTCTTGACAAAGCAAACATTTCCCACGGTGTTGACGGCGACGTTGTGATCATGGGATTCGATACAAACACATGGGCGCTTGAAGAGCTTCTTGCAGGAAGATGGAACTATGACGGACAGTGCAACCCGTATCAGGCTTCCTACATCGACGAGATTATCCAGAAGCTGGAGAACGGCGAAGAGATCACAGAAAAGACAATCATCATGGAAGAAAAAGGATTTGACGCAACAACAATCACACAGGAAGATGTTGATACATACGGAATCTAAATGTGACGTGCCATGATCGGATCAGACCGGCAGCAGACTGCCGTCTTTCCGAAAACATGAATAAACAACACGCGGCGCAGCGGACAAGACTAAAAAACGCTGCGCCGTGCTTTTTGAAAAAAAGGTTGAGAGGTGAATACGCTGGTGAAAGAGAAATCTGTACTGGAAATGAGAAATATATGCAAATACTTTCCCGGAGTGCGCGCCCTGCAGAACGTGGACTTCACGCTCTGCGAAGGCGAGATCCACGCGCTGATGGGAGAGAACGGCGCCGGAAAATCCACCCTGATCAAAGTTCTCACCGGAGTCTATGAAAAAGACGAGGGAGAGATCTTCTTAAAGGGACTGGATAAACCGGCAGTGATACGTTCACCGCAGGATGCGCAGAAGCTGGGGATCAGCACTGTGTATCAGGAGATCACACTCTGTCCGAACCTGACGGTCGCCGAGAACATGTATATCGGCAGAACGAAAGGGATCGGCATGAGCTGGAAAAAGATGAATGAAGGCGCGGACAAGATCTTAAAATCGCTCGGCATCCCTGCTGAGGCGACACAGCAGCTCTCGAGCTGCTCCATCGCGATCCAGCAGATGGTAGCCATCGCCCGCGCGGTAGATATGGAGTGTAAAGTACTGATCCTTGATGAGCCGACCTCATCTCTTGATGATCAGGAGGTGGAGAAGCTGTTCGGCCTGATGCGGGATCTGAAAGCAAAGGGCGTGGGTATTATCTTTGTCACACATTTCCTTGATCAGGTATATGAGGTGTGCGATAAGATCACAGTACTCAGAGACGGCCAGCTCGTAGGCGAGTATGAGATCGAGACACTGCCGAGAGTGCAGCTTGTGGCGAAGATGCTCGGTAAGGAACTGGATGATATGTCAGAGATCCGGGATGACAGCCTTGTATACAGCGGAGCGGACGCTTCGGAGAATGTACTCGAGGCAGAAGGACTCCAGAGCAACGCGGGAATCAAACCGTTTAACTTCCATATTAAGAAGGGTGAAGTCAACGGATTCGCAGGTCTGCTCGGCTCCGGCCGAAGCGAGTGCGTCCGCGCCGTCTTCGGCGCTGACCACGTTGTGGCGGGCACTGTGAAGATGAACGGTAAAAAGGTGAAGATATCCAAGCCTATCGACGCTATGAAGCAGGGGATTGCGTACCTTCCCGAAGACCGCAAAATAGACGGTATCATCGGGGATCTGTCTGTGCGCGATAACATCATCCTTGCCCAGCAGGTGCTCAGAGGCTTCTTCCGTCCGTATTCTAAGGCTGAGGCGAACAAGATCGCGGATGAGTATATCAAGCTGCTGGAGATTAAGACCGCGTCAAAAGATACGCCGATCAAGGCGCTGTCCGGCGGTAACCAGCAGAAGGTGATTCTGGCCCGCTGGCTGCTTACGAATCCGAAATATCTGATCCTCGACGAGCCTACCCGTGGCATCGACGTAGGGACAAAGATTGAGATACAGAAACTCGTACTCAAGCTTGCTTCCGAGGGAATGAGCGTAACCTTCATCTCCTCGGAGACGGACGAGATGCTCCGCACCTGTTCCCGTCTTATCATCATGAGGGACCGGAAAGTGGTAGGAGAGATCTCCGGCGACGAGCTGACACAGAACACGATCATGGGTACGATCGCAGGAGGTGGCAGAGAATAATGCAGAAGAATAAATCAAGTGTTTCACAAACGTTAGGAAATCTGGCCAGACACCAGATGTTTATCCCGATCATCGCGCTGCTCCTTCTGACAGTGTTCAATCTGATCATGGATCCGTCCTTTTTCGGTATCACACTGGGGAATAACAGCGCGGGAAACCCGGTTTTATCCGGATATCTTATCACGATCCTTGACAACGGCTCCGAGCTTGCGATCCTTGCGATCGGCATGACGCTGGTGACAGCGGCGACCGGGGGACAGGATATCAGCGTGGGCGCGGCAATCGCCATCGCCGGAAGTGTGATCCTCCGTGTGCTCTGCGGTACAAACCCGAGACCGGATTCCCTTCAGGCGCCGATCATCGTAGCATTTTTAGTGGCTTGTGTCGTGGCAATGCTGTTTGGCGCGTTCAACGGCGTACTGGTGGCATACTTTAAGATCCAACCCATGGTGGCGACACTGATCCTTTACACGGCGGGACGTTCCATCGCGGCATGGATCAATATGAACCAACTCCCGGTTGTCAGTGATGAAGGCTTCACTTTCTTCGGCGGATTTATCCCGGGCATCCCGATCCCGACGCCGTTCTTCATCGCCGCAGCATGTGTAGTGATCATTGCGCTGGTGCTCAAGTTCACGAACCTCGGTCTTTATACACAGGCGGTAGGTATCAATGAGAGTTCTTCCAGACTGAACGGCCTGAATCCGAAGATGATCAAGTTCATCACATTTGTTATCTTAGGACTCTGTGTCGCTGTAGTCGGACTTATCAAGGTAAGCCGTCTGTCAACGATCAACTACTCTGTTATCGCGAAAGATATCGAGATGGACGCCATCCTCGCGGTCGCACTCGGCGGAAATGCCTTAAGCGGCGGTAAGTTCAATATGCCGGCATCCATTCTCGGCGCTTATGTGATCCAGTTCCTGACGACGACACTGTATAAATTCAAAGTGCCGTCAGACGCGCTCTCTGCATACAAGGCGGTCGTTGTCATCATTCTGGTCGTCTTAAGCGCTCCGGTCGTAAAAGAACGTCTTGCTTCCCTAGGAAAGAAGTTAAGATCTCACACTGCAAAGGAGGTCGGCTGATATGGCATTATCTACAAAGAAAAAAACAGGCGGAAAGCCGCAGGGAAGGAAAAGTCTTTCTGATACAAACTTATTGTTATTGATCACAGTCGTAGTGTTTGTCCTGATGTATGCGGGTGCAATGATTTTCCTTGGAGAAGGCTTCTTAAAAGCACAGAACTTCTTCAATATCCTGATGTCACAGTCCGCGCTTATCATCACAGCATGCGGCATGAGCCTTGTCATGATCACAGGCGGTATCGACATCTCCGTGGGCGGCGTGGTCGCGCTCGTCAGTATGTGCAGCGCGGTCTATCTGGACTTTAAGGGCGGCAACCTGTTCGTGTCTATCCTCATCGCGCTCGGCATCGGTCTGGCTTACGGTGTGGTACAGGGGTTCCTCGTAGCATATCTGGATATCCAGCCGTTCATCGTATCGCTGGCAGGCATGTTCTTCGCCAGAGGCGCAACGACCATCGTACACTCCAACCCGTTTAACGTGGAGAACGAGGCGTTCGTCGCGCTCAAGGATACCCGTATCGTAGTGCCGGGACTTGGCTCTGTCAACAGACTTGGAAAATATGTTGACGCCTACATTAATATTGGCGTGATCATTGCCATCCTCGTTGTAGTGCTCCTCTTCGTCGTCCTTCGCTGGACAAAGTTAGGACGTGCGTTTTACGCTGTGGGCGGCAACAGACAGAGCGCACTGATGCTTGGCATCAATGTGAAGAGAACGAGATTCGTCGCCCATGTACTGTGCAGCCTTCTGGCGGGCGTCGCGGGATATGTATATTTTCTGTACGTTGGCTCCGGATCTCCGTCCCACGCAAGCGGTATGGAGATGAACGCCATCGCTTCATCCATCATCGGCGGAACGATGCTGACAGGCGGCGTCGGGAATATCATCGGAACATTTTTAGGAGTGCTTTCCTTGAGCACCATTCAGAACATCGTCTCCTCCATCGGACTGGACGACGCGTGGTGGACAGGAATCACTGTGGCGGCAATGCTCTGCGTGTTCCTCGTGATCCAGAGTATCGTCATGGCAAGAAAAAAGAAAGCGGCGTAAGATATTATCTAAGACGTGTTCTGCGGAAATATGTCGGCAGTTTCGGCTCCGCTCCATAGAACAAGAAAAATAACAAAATCCGGAAACATGCTAAAAACAGAAATTGGCAGAGAGCAACTCGGCTTTGCCTCAGACAATCTCTCTGCCAGTTTCGACGCATGTTCCCGGGTTTTTATTTCTCTAAGTTCTATTCCGAAGTCGCCGCATCTGCCAACACACCCCGCAGAAACGTTACCGAAATATCTCTTCCAGATATAATACTTCCACCAAAAAGCACCATTACGTCTGCTTGTGTAATTTCATATTTATTTAGCTCACTTCCAAATGGCGATATGTGTATCCAGTATATATGCCCGCCTAGAAGGTTGGAAATGAATGAATCAGACAATAAAATTTCAAAATGAAAGACGCGCGCACTCTAATTGCGTCAAAAAAATATAAAAAATGCAGGAAAGCATTGACGGACTATCATAAATTCTATACAATATGAAACAGTGAGTAAAAAAAGAGTGGAGGAGTCCTGCAATGACTGCATACAAAGATTTAAGTAGAGAAGAGTTATTGGAACTGAAAAACGGGTTTGAGGCTCAGTTTGCCGAAGTTAAGGCGAAGGGCCTGAAGCTGGATATGTCCAGAGGAAAACCGGCTGCCGACCAGCTTAATCTGTCCATGGGAATGATGGATGTGCTTAACAGCAGCGCTGTATTGACGTGTGAGGACGGCGTGGACTGCAGAAATTACGGTGGTCTTGACGGTATCGGGGAGGCGAAGCGCCTGTTGGCGGATATGATGGAAGTTCCCAAGGACAATGTAATCATCTTCGGGAACTCCAGTCTTAACGTGATGTATGACACCGTCGCCCGCGCTATGACCCATGGGGTGATGGGAATCACACCGTGGTGTAAGCTTGACAAGGTGAAATTCTTGTGTCCGGTTCCGGGATATGACAGGCACTTTTTGATAACCGAACATTTTGGCATTGAGATGATTAACGTACCCATGACGCCTACCGGACCAGATATGGACATGGTAGAGAAGCTGGTGAGCGAAGATCCTGCCATCAAGGGGATCTGGTGTGTGCCAAAGTATTCCAACCCACAGGGCATCACATATTCAGATGAGACAGTATACCGTTTTGCCAACTTAAAGCCGGCGGCGGAAGACTTCCGTATCTTCTGGGATAACGCGTACTGCGTACACCATCTTTACGAGGATAAACAGGACTATCTGATTGAGATACTGATGGAGTGTAAGAAAGCGGGTAATCCGGATATGGTATACAAGTTTTCTTCCACTTCTAAGATCAGTTTCCCGGGATCCGGTATCGCGGCGATTGCGGCTTCTGAGTCGAACTTAAAAGATATCAGAGATATGCTTAAGTTCCAGACGATCGGACACGACAAGGTGAATCAGCTCCGTCATGTGCGCTTTTTCAAAGATGTACACGGCATTGTGGAGCATATGAAAAAACATGCGGATATCATGAGGCCGAAATTCGAGGCAGTCATTGACGTCCTCGAGAGAGAACTGGGCGGACTGGAGATCGGCTCGTGGATCAAGCCTCTGGGTGGATATTTTATCTCCTTTGACGCCATGGACGGCTGCGCGAAGGCGATCGTGGCAAAGGCGAAGGAGGCAGGACTTGTGATGACAGGTGCAGGCGCGACCTTCCCCTACGGGAAAGATCCCCACGACAGCAACATCCGTATTGCGCCATCCTATCCCACGCCGGAGGAACTGTCCGTGGCGGCGGATATCTTCGTGCTCAGCGTGAAACTGGTGAGCATCGACAAACTGTTGGGGAATCTGTAATCGGGGATAAAGATTCTGTGATTACGGATAAAGATTCTGCAAGCAAAAGATACGATAAAGATATGTGATAAAAATATACGTTAATGAAAAGAGCGGGCACTCAAAGAGTACCTGCTCTTTTTACAACCAGTTAATTCGTGATATTCCCTTTTGTAAAATGCAGGAAGCAGTCAATGAATTAAAAGAAGGAGTCAGCGGCAGGGAGGATTGAGCTGTGACTTTGAAGGATTCCGGAACGGAACAGCGAAATTACTCCCTGACCGTAGGCTGCATTTTTAATTACCCACTTACCATATCCCCAGAACATGCTGCATCGCAAGGCTGACCAGTGAGATTCCCAGCCAGCAGCAGAAACCGGTGAAGATCGGCTTCCCGCCTGTTTTGACCAGCTTGACAATGTTTGTGTTCAGTCCGATGGCAGCCATCGCCATGACGATAAGGAATTTACTCAGCTCTTTTAAGGGAGTCGTCACTTCTGCTGGCAGCCGGAATACTGTGGTCACGACAGATGCAAGGACAAAGAACAGTACAAAGAAAGGGAAACATTTTTTGAGACTGAAGGAGGAGCCTTCGGTCTTTTTTTCTTTTCTCCCTCTGTAAATTGCCAGCGCTAATGTGATGGGGATAATTGCCAGTGTCCTTGTCATCTTCACGATAGCGGCCGCTTCCAGTGTGTGGCTTCCATGGATGCCGTCCCAAGCTGTGGCAGCGGCAGTGACGGAGGAGGTATCGTTGATGGCTGTTCCCGCGAAGAGTCCGAACCCTTCATTGCTAAGTCCGAGCATTCCGCCTAAAGTGGGGAAGACGAGGGCGGCGACCACATTGAAAAGGAAGATGACAGAGATAGACTGTGCCACTTCCTCATCAGAGGCGTCAATAACCGGTGCTGTCGCTGCGATGGCGCTGCCGCCGCAGATCGACGAGCCTACGCCGACCAAGATGGCGTTGTTCGTGCCCAGTTTCATAGCCTTATAGAGGATAAAGGCGATGATCAGAGAAGTTGTGATTGTAGTGATGATGATGGGAAGGGACTGTTTTCCCTTTGCCAGTATCTCTGTCAGATTCATGCCGAATCCCAGAAATACAACGGCGGCCTGAAGGATCTTCTTTGATGTGAAGGTGACTCCTGCGTTGAAAGGCTCTTTTTTCGTGACGATCAACGTGACTACCATACCGATCAGGATTGAGAATACAGGCCCCCCTACAACAGGCACCGCTTTTCCGAGAAACCAAGACGGGATGGCGATAACGAGGCAAAGCAGAAGTCCGGCTCCGTTCTTTTTTATAAAATTCATATCAATACCTCCTAAATATAATGCGTTATATGTGTATAAATTATAGGATCTTGGATTTTCAATCCCAAAATCTTCCTTATCGAAATATAGAATATCATAAATAAATCATAAAATATAATTATTATTATTTATTTTATAATAAAAATATGTTATAGTAATATGCAGGGAGTAATTCTGTATAAATAGGGCGGAGGTTTTCCGTAGAAAACTCCGCCTGATTTCTTTTTAGGACACATATGGATCGGTGCATGGATAAGGGGAGATTGTCATGCTTGATTTCAGGATGGAGACATTTCTGGCTGTATGTCAGTGTATGAATTTCACAAGAGCGTCTGAAAAACTGAATATTACACAACCCGCGGTATCCCAGCATATTCGCTTTCTGGAAAAGCATTATGATACGAAGCTGTTCCGGTACGAGGGGAAAAAGTTAAGGCTTACCAGAGCGGGAGAGATCCTGCGCAGTGCGTCGCTTACTATGATGCACGACGAGATCTCCATGCTCAGTGAGATGCAGAAGCCTGACGGCAATGAGGAGGTTCGCTTCGGAGCCACAAGAACCGTGGGGGACGTCGTGATGGGGGAGATGTTGGGACGGTATCTGGCCCGGTATCCTGATGCAGATATCCATATGTATGTGGAGAATACGCAGGAGCTTTTGAAACGTCTGGATGAAGGTAAGATTGATTTTGCCCTTGTGGAAGGATTTTTTAAGAAGAATGAATATGATTTTCAAAAATATTCTGAGGAGGAGTATATCGCAGTCTGTGCGCCAGAGTACCGGTTTAAACGGATGCCGGAACAGATCGAGGATCTGTTTGGGGAGCGGCTTTTGCTCCGGGAGGAAGGCTCCGGAACAAGAGAGGTGCTTGAGCGGTATCTGGATTCACAGAATCTAAGTCTCGGAGATTTTGAGCGGAGGATGGAAGCGGGTAGCCTGCACACAATAAAAGAACTCGCAAAGGCAGGATGCGGAGTGACCTTTTTGTATGAAGTAGCCGTGCGGGAAGAATTGAAGAATGGTACACTGATACGTATCCCGCTGAAAGACTTTATAGTGTCCCATGAGTTCGCGTTTATCTGGCGGCGGGGCAGCATCTATGTAGACAAATATAAGGAAATATTCCGACGGTTTTCCTCGTGATAACGTATTTTTCTTAATAATAAGTCAGCAATTAATTCAGTGACATTTCTTTAATTAATGTACGGAAGCGGAGAATTATTTTAGAAGTGCAGTCAGCGAGGGGGTTCGCTGTTCCGTTCCGGAATCTGGGAATATCTAACGGGCTGAGGTACTGTTTAAGAGCAAAGCAGTGTGAGACGCTACTCGGCTTCGCCTCAGACAATCCCCTCACACTGCTTAACAACAGTTCCTCACCCCGGTAAGATATTACGTCAGATTCCTTCAAAGTCACAGCGAGGCCTCTTCCGCCGCTGACCGTTTCTTCCAATTTATCGACCGCTTCCTGCGCATTGCAAAGCGAAAATGCCACCGAATCAAATGGGCATAAACACAACTCGGCGCGGCTTGAAGGTGCCTATCTTGCGAATGGCTTTCCCGCCGCGCCCGTGCAGCTTTCCGCCTGTTTATTTGGGAACTTTATATTTGGAGAGTTTAAGAAAACGAAATGCTTGAAAAACCTTTCGGAGCGGGTGAAGAAGCTGTCCGGCAGTCCTTCACCCACTCCGAATACGTTTTGCACTCTTTTTGTTTTCAAATTTTAGAAAATGGAGTTACTGTATTAAATAGCTGATTAAATAGCTGATATACTACTTTCTATGCAGGGAAGAGACCATTTCGTTGCTATCAGACAGCGAATAGTGTATCATCTATATTATAGAGATCGATTTTTTTCAGTGCTTGAAAGGAGGATTGGGACATGAAAAAGATCATCAACGCTGTTGATCAGGTGGAAAACCAGATGGTAGAGGGCATGGTGAAGGCGTATCCCCAATATTTAAGAAAACTGGATTGTGGGAATGTAGTCGTGCGGGCGGATAAAAAGGAAGGGAAAGTCGCTCTGATCAGCGGCGGCGGCAGCGGACACGAACCTGCGCACGGAGGATACGTGGGAGAAGGTATGCTGGATGCCGCAGTCGCGGGAGCTGTTTTTACATCGCCGACGCCTGACCAGATCTATGAGGGCATAAAGGAGGTCGCCACGGACAAAGGTGTGCTTCTGGTCATTAAGAATTATACGGGCGATGTGATGAACTTTGAGATGGCGCGTGAGATGGCTGAGATGGAGGGCATCAAGGTAGCGCAGGTTATTACCAACGATGACGTCGCGGTTGACGGAAGTCTCTATACAGTGGGGCGGCGCGGTGTCGCGGGAACCGTATTTGTACATAAGATCGCGGGCGCCCTTGCGGAGACTGGAGCAGAGCTTGGAGAGGTGCAGGCAGTGGCGGAGAAGGTGATCGCCAATGTGCGCACTATGGGAATGGCGATCCGTCCGTGTACAGTGCCGGCGTCCGGTGTGCCGGGTTTTGAGCTGTCGGATGAGGAGATGGAAGTAGGCATCGGTATCCATGGCGAGCCGGGAACACACAGAGAGGCGCTTAAGACGGCGGACGAGATTGCGGATATGCTGCTTGAGAAGATACTTGCGGATATTGATTACAGCGGCAGTGAGGTGGCAGTTATGATCAATGGGGCGGGAGCGACTCCTCTGATGGAACTGTACATCGTGAACAACCGTGTGGCCGATATTCTGGCGGAGAAGGGCATTAAAGTATATAAGACCTTCGTGGGAGAGTACATGACATCTCTGGAGATGGAAGGTTTCTCGATCTCACTTCTGAAACTGGATGACGAGATGAAAGGACTTCTCGATGCGAAAGCTGACACGCCGGCGTTTAAAGCATAGAGGAGGGGCGGAAGAATATGGACAGCGTAAAATTGATAGAAGTTATCAGAGCGATCGGCAGCAGGATCGAGGAGGAGAAGGATTTTCTGACAGAACTTGACAATGTCATTGGGGACGGAGATCACGGCATCAATATGGCGAGAGGCTTCCGTGCGGTGGAGGAAAAGCTGGAAGGACTGGAAGATAAAGACATCGGAACTATCCTGAAGACAGCGGGAATGGCGCTTGTATCTACCGTGGGCGGCGCTTCGGGGCCACTGTACGGGACGGCTTTTATGAAGGCAGCCATGGTTATGGCGGGGAAGACGCAGATCGATATGGATGGATTCCTTTCCTGTATGGATGAGGCTATAGGCGGCGTAAAGATGCGGGGAAAAGCTCAGCAGGGAGAGAAGACCATGCTGGATGCCATGATCCCGGCACAAGACGCGATGAGACAGGCATCTTCTCACGGCGCGGAGGTAAAAGCCGTCTTCGAGGCGGGCTTGAAAGCCGCCCGGGAGGGCGTGGAATATACGAAGACGATCATCGCGACTAAGGGACGCGCAAGCTATGTGGGAGAACGGAGCATCGGGCATCAGGATCCGGGAGCGACGTCATTTACAGATATATTGGAAACGATCGCTCAGAATGTATAGGAGGAAATGACTTATGGTAGGGATTGTGATCGTGTCACATAGTGAAAAGCTGGCTCAGGGCGTGGTAGATCTGACAGAGATGATGACGCATGGATGTCCGCTGGCAACCGCCGGAGGGATGGAAGACGGCGGCTACGGGACGAGTTATGGGAAGATCATGAAGGCAATCGAATCCGTGTACAGTAAGGAGGGAGTTGTGGTGCTGTTCGATATTGGAAGTGCTGCCATGACAACGGAGATGGTACTGGAAGACCTCCCTTATGAAAATGTCCAGATGCTGGACTGCCCGATCGCCGAGGGTGCTGTTGCGGCCACCGTGGCGTCGGTTGGCGGACTGTCTCTTGCGGAAGTGGCGGAGGCGGCAGTCAGCACAAAGAATACAGTTAAGTTTTAAGAAGGTTTACATAATAATAGAGGCAGAGTCCGTTCGGAACTCTGTCTCTTTATTGTTAGGGCAAGGCCCTGTTTTCATATCATAGGAAAGGCCTTTGGATCATACTATTCGTCGTCGCCGACACAGTTCATGTCAGTCAGCCCGCAGGTCTTCTCGTCTTCGTCGGCAACACAGTTCATGTCGGTTAATCCACAGGTCTTGTCGTCATCTTCGGACACGCAGTTCATGTCAGTCAGCCCGCAGGTCTTGTCATCATCTGTGATCCCGTTGAGATTGGTGATGCTTAGTTGTTTTTTCATGGCATTGCCTCCTTTCACATTCTCTATTCTACATCCTTTGTGGCAACAATATCAACCCCTGTTCCCGCCGCATTGGGAACGATCACGTCCCCGATGTGAACCGGAACCTCTACAGATACGCCTTTTAAGCATTTGACGCAGTCAAATATCTTATCCTTGGGAATATCTGTCTTTGTCTTCACAGATACCATGTCAGCGCTTCCGTTTGTTACTTTTACCGTAGATGTAACGATGCGTGTGGGAGCCGTCACTTCCTTGCGAGCGTACACATCGCCTCTTTTGCAGGTATTTCCCGTGACACTTATGATCTCGTCCCCGTCCATCTCGACAGTCAGAGGACATCCCATGGGACAACTGATACAGGTTAATGTTCTGATCTCCATAGCTTAAACCTCCTCTATCTTAACTGTGATCGTCTTTAGGTCAGGATACTTCTCAATCAGTTCTTTTGTCAGATGGATCTCTTCCATCTCACCCGGGGCAAGGATCTGTCTTTTACGGTGAAGTATCCGTTCATCATCAAAATAAACAGCCGTATAGCAGTTCTTATATACCGCTCCCACGCGGAAACGAACGGTGAGTTTGTCATCCATGCGCACCGGGTTGAGAGTAGCGGGCACTGTGTATCTTACGCCGCCCTCTGCGTGAAAAATGATCTCCCTGCCGCCTGCCGCGAAAGAAGCGGCGGTTGTGTCGCTGCCATCCGCGCCGTGTCCTTTTACATAGAGCGACGCATGTGCTCCGGCTGCCGCTGCCTCCTCGGATACGAAGTCTACGAGGTCATGCACATGGAGGACGTTTCCGCAGGCGAACACGCCTTCGATGTTCGTCTCAAGGCTTTCGTTCACGACAGGGCCCGAGGTTATGGGATTCATCTCCACACCCATGCCGTCTGAAAGCTCATTTTCAGGAATAAGGCCCACAGAGAGCAGAAGTGTGTCGCAGGAGTAGAACTCCTCTGTGCCGGGGATGGGCTTTCCTTTGCTGTCCACCTCGGCGATGGTCACGCCTTCCACACGTTCTTTCCCTTTGATGTCAACGACAGTGTGGCTTAACTTCAGCGGGATGCCATAGTCGTCCAGACACTGTACGATATTACGCTTCAAACCACCGGAGTAGGGCATAAGTTCTGCTACAACTTTGACCTTCGCACCTTCAAATGTCATACGGCGCGCCATGATCAGCCCGATATCCCCGGAGCCGAGGATGACAACCTCACGCCCCGGCATATAGCCTTCCATGTTGACGAGCCGCTGTGCCGTGCCTGCGGAGAAGATACCAGCAGGGCGGTATCCGGGGATATTTAGCGCGCCTCTGGAGCGCTCCCTGCAGCCCATTGCCAGTATGACTGCCCTTGCTTTAATCTCAAAAAGCCCTTCCTCACGGTTCATTGCCGTTACGGTTTTGTCCGGGCTAATGTCCATAACCATAGTATTTAGCTTATATTCGATGCCGCGCTCTTTGACTTGGGCAATAAAACGCGCTGCGTATTCGGGGCCAGTCAGCTCCTCTTTGAAGGTGTGGAGACCGAAACCATTGTGGATACACTGATTGAGAATGCCTCCGAGCTCCTTGTCCCTCTCGAGAATAAGGATGCTTTCTGTGCCGTTGTCCCTTGCGGAGACGGCTGCTGCGAGACCTGCGGGACCGCCGCCGATGATAACGATGTCATATGATTTCATATTGTGCCGCCCCTTTCTATATTCTGTCTTTGTTCGTCCCAACGACAATGTGTGAATTGCCGCCTGACTTGGTGATGTCAAACATACTCATATCAAGTTCTCTGGCAAGGATCTCCATCGTGCGCGGCGAACAGAAACCGGACTGGCAGCGTCCCATGCCTGCCCGCGTTCTGCGCTTGACGCCGTCCAGTGATTTCGCTCCCAGCGGACGGTGGATCGCGTCGAGAATCTCGCCCTCCGTGATCATCTCGCAGCGGCAGATGATATTGCCGTAAGCAGGTTTTTCCTTGATTAGCGCGACGCGCTCTTCTTTTGAGAGTGTATCCGGATCAAGCACACCCTTGCGAGTGGCTACAAAATCTGGATTTTCCTCGGGCTGGAGTTTGGCACAGATGATTCCTGCCACCATCTCTCCGATCGCAGGACAGCTTGAGAGTCCCGGCGACTCAATGCCGGCGCAGTCGATGAAGCCCTCCGCGTCAGGAAGCTCCCTGATGATGAACTCATGCGCGTCCTCGTGGGCGCGCAGCCCCGCGAAGGAAGTGATGACCTTGCGCATGGGGATGTCTTTTACGTTCATGCCTGCTTTGGAAAGAACCTGATCCAACCCTTCCCTGGTTGTGTTCGTGCCGTCTTTGTCGTCGATGTCCAACGCGGTCGGTCCGAGGAGAAGATTGCCGTGGACGGTGGGGCTGACGAGGATGCCTTTTCCGAATTTCCCGGGAAGAGCGAATACCGTGTGGCTTACATGATTCCCTGCGGTCTTATCAAGCAGACAGTAGTCGCCCCGTCTCGGGGTGATGTGGATCTTCTCTTTGCTTACCATGTTGTGGAATTTATCCGCGTAGACGCCCGCTGCGTTGACCACGCATTTTGCCCGAAATGCGCCCTTTGAGGTATGTACCTCCCAAAAATCGCCGTTTTTTTGGATGTTCTGAACTTCTGTGCCAAATTCGAATTTCACCCCGTTCATGTTGGCATTCTCGGCCAGAGCAATGTTCAGATTAAAGGGGCAGACGATGCCTCCTGTGGGAGCATACAGCGCGGCGTAAGCCTCGTCGCTGATATTTGGCTCCAATTCCTTTAGTTCCTCACGTTCCACGATGCGCAGCTCTTTTACGCCGTTCGTGATACCGCGGTCATACAGTTCACGCAGCTTTGGCATATCCTCCTCACTCAGACAGACGACGAGAGAGCCGTTCCGTTTGAACGGAAAGTCCAGATCTTTGGAGAGCTGTTCCATCATCTGGCTGCCGCGCACATTTAACTTCGCCATGAGCGAGCCGCTCGCGGCATCGAAACCGGCATGGACGATCCCGCTGTTTGCTTTAGAAGTCCCGCAGCAGACGTCCTCCTCGCGTTCCAGCACGCAGACGCTCAGCTTATAGCGGGATAATTCCCTAGCCGATGCTGAGCCGGATACTCCGGCGCCGATTATGATTACATCATACATTTTTCATCTTCCTTTCCTTTAAAAAAGAGCCTGACAGACAGCGCACCTTTCGATGCGCGGGGATTGCCAGACTCTCTTCACTCATGCAACTTGGATATTCATTTTATTAAGTCTGTCCTACCACGGGATCGCGCCGTAGAGAAGTACGGCAGCGATAGCGCCGAGGATCGGCCCTACGAGAGTGACGATACCATATCCCCAGTTGGAGCTTCCCTTGCCTTTAATTGGCAGGATTGCATGTGCAAGGCGGGGGCCTAAGTCGCGGGCCGGGTTGATCGCGTATCCGGTCAGTCCGCCAAGAGACATACCTATGGAAACGATGATCCCGAATACGAGGAATTTGTCAAGCCCTCCCGCAATGCCTTCTACCTGAGCGATGCCTTTGATGGCAAATACAAGTACAAAGGTTCCAATCGCTTCGCTTAAAATGTTAAGCCCTGTGTTCGGGATGGACGGAGCTGTACTGAATACGCCCAGCTTTGTTCCCGGATCCTCAGTGGCGTCAAACTGTCCTTTGAATAGGATGTAGACGAGAACCGCGCCGCAGAACGCTCCCGCGAACTGTGCGATGATATATCCGGGGACGAGCGCCCAGTCAAAGCTTCCGTCGATGGCAAGCGCCAGCGTGAGAGCGGGGTTGAAGCTTGCGCCGGATGCAGCTCCGAAGATAAATGCGGGAACCATGACCGCAAGACCCCATGCAAATGTGATCTGGATGGAGCCGGCGCCTTTCATGCCGGATTTGTTGAGGGTCACATTGGCAACAACACCGTCGCCCAATAAGATCAGTATCATTGTTCCAAGAAATTCAGCTATATATGGCAGCATAAAAGAACCCTCCTTTTCTTAATCTTCCTTTGCCCATCCGTAAGCATATTTGACTGCTTTGTTCCAGCCTTTGATCTTAGCTTCTCTTGAACCAGCGTCGATGGACGGCTCAAAGGTTCTGTCGATTGCCCAGTTTTTGATAACGTCTTCCTTGCTCGCCCAGTAACCGACAGCCAGACCTGCCAGATAAGCGGCTCCCATGGCGGTCGTCTCTACGCAGACTGGACGGTTGACCGGAGCGTTAATGATATCTGCCTGCGTCTGCATCAGGAAGTTGTTGGCGCTTGCCCCGCCGTCTACCTTGAGCGCCGCAAGCTTAATGCCCGAATCGGCCTTCATTGCTGCCAGCACGTCGTTTACCTGATAGGCAAGCGACTCCAAAGTCGCGCGGATAATATGGTATTTATTTACGCCTCGGGTGATGCCTACGATGGTGCCTCTCGCGTACTGATCCCAGTGCGGGGCGCCAAGACCTGTGAATGCGGGTACAACGTAGCAGCCGTTTGTGTCCTTTACCTTGGATGCCATATACTCGGAATCAGGCGCGGAATCGATCAGCCGCATCTCATCGCGCAGCCACTGGACAGCAGCGCCTGCCACGAAGATGGAGCCTTCCAGTGCGTATTCGACCTTCCCGTCCAATCCCCACGCGATCGTTGTGACAAGACCGTTTTCAGAAAATACAGGCTTCTCTCCAGTGTTCATCAGCAGGAAACAGCCCGTGCCATATGTATTCTTTGCCTCGCCGGGCGTGAAGCAGGTCTGCCCGAACAGCGCAGACTGCTGGTCGCCTGCTGCTCCGGAGATGGGGATCGGCCCGCCTAAGAAGGACGGGTCTGCATGTCCGTAAACGCAGCTTGAAGGTTTTGCTTCCGGGAGCATACATTTCGGGATATCCAGTTCCGCCAAGATCTCATCGTCCCATTCCAGTGTGTTGATGTTGAAGAGCATGGTACGGGAAGCGTTGGAGTAATCCGTCACATGCACCTCGCCCTTTGTCAGTTTCCAGATCAGCCATGTCTCTACCGTTCCGAAGAGCAGATCGCCTTTTTCAGCTTTCTCCCTTGCCCCGGGAACATTGTCGAGGATCCATTTTACCTTTGTGCCGGAGAAGTAAGCATCGATCACAAGTCCGGTCTTCTCGCGGAACTTTTCTGTCAGTCCCTTTTCCTTAAGAGAATCACAGTATTCCGATGTTCTGCGGCACTGCCACACGATCGCATGATAGACCGGAACGCCTGTGTTCTTGTCCCATACAATCGCTGTCTCTCTCTGGTTCGTGATACCGATGGCGGCAATATCCTCTGCGGCAGCTCCGATCATGTTCATTGCCTCTACTGCCACGCCGAGCTGGCTCGCCCAGATTTCGTCCGCGTCGTGCTCCACCCATCCGGGCTGTGGGAAATACTGTGTAAATTCCCTCTGCGCTACGCTGCACATCTCGCCTTTCTCATTGAAAAGGATACATCTGTTGCTCGTTGTGCCTGCATCCAGTGCCATTACATACTTTGCCATAATCAGTCCTCCTTATTATGAAATGAAATATTTGGTGCGCCTGCACCTAGGTTTATCTAAACCGCCCTACCGGTCAGGGGCGGCTTAAGAACTACATCAGCCATACATCCTGATTCGTGGTGGACACGGAGATCGCGCCTGCTTTCAGCGCCGCGACGACAGCCTCTTTGTCCGAGATGAGTCCTCCCGCCACCACGGGTATCCTGATGGAATGAGTGATCTTGCGGATGATCTGCGGCATCAGGCCCGGAAGCACTTCGATAAAGTCCGGGCGGATGCTGTACTGCTGCTGGTAGATATTTTCCAGAGCCATGGAATCGATCAAAAAATACCGCAGCACTGTGAGCAGGGACAACTCCTGCGCCTTTTTGATCAGGCCGGGCTTTGTTGTGATGATACCGTCCGCTTCCGTGTGGTTTTTAATAAAAGAAACCGAAATCTCCTTGGAGCTTAAGCCTGCCACAAGATCAATATGTACGATTGCCATTTTATCTGCAGTCTTGATCCTCTTTACGATATCCGCGATAGAGCAGATATCGCCAAAAAGGATAAAGACTACTTTAATATCCTCACGCTCACAGCATCTTTTCA
>DWYT01000106.1 GCA_019118545.1 Candidatus Mediterraneibacter merdavium
CTTCCTACGGTTCTTTCTAATTGATAGTATAACCATTCCACAGAGTAAAATCAATCAAACTTTAGACTCCGCCCTGCATTTTCTATTACTGTAAAAACCCTTATAAGCGGTGTAGAATCATCGCTTATAAGGGTTTTCTTTTTGAACATTAATACAAACCGCGTTACATACCCATCTGAGCAGCAACTTCCTCAGCGAAGTTCTCCTGCTTCTTCTCGATACCTTCGCCTGTCTCAAAGCGGATGAACTTCTTAACTGTCATCTTCGCTCCGTTCTCTTTCGCTACCTTATCAACGTATTTCGCTACTGTAAGGTCGCTGTCCTGAACGTATACCTGATCGAGCAGACAGATCTCTTTCATCTCTTTGTTGAGACGTCCGATGATCATCTTCTCGATGATGTTGTCCGGCTTCTCCGGATTCTCTTTTTTAGCCTGAGCAAGAAGGATCTCTTTCTCGTGATCCATGTACTCCTGAGATACCTCGTCACGGGATACATACTTCGGAGACATCGCCGCAACCTGCATAGCTACGTTCTTTAAGCATGTCTTGATCTCGTCATTTACAACGTCCGTATCTGCCACTACGAGGACACCGATGCGTCCGCCGCCGTGGATGTAGGATACAACGCATCCGCTTTCAGCGCTTATCTTCTCGAATCTTCTGATGTTGAGGTTCTCACCGATAACAGCGATCTTCTCTACAAGAGCGTCCTTTACTGTCTTGGATGTGTCTGCTGCCCACGGTGCTGCCATGAACGCGTCCATGTCTGCAACCTCAGAATCAACGATCTGATTTACAACAGCATCAACAAAGCTCTGGAACTCGTCGTTCTTTGCAACAAAGTCTGTCTCGGAGTTTACCTCAACGATAGCAGCAACTTTGTCGTCTTTTACTACCGTCTTAACGATACCCTCTGCGGCGATTCTTCCGGCCTTCTTCTCAGCCTTTGCCTGTCCGTTCTTTCTTAAAAACTCAACAGCAGCGTCCATATCGCCGTTTGTCTCTGTAAGCGCTTTCTTGCAGTCCATCATGCCCGCGCCTGTCATTTCTCTTAACTCTTTTACCATTCCTGCTGTGATTGCCATGATAAATTCCTCCATGAAATAAATATTGATAGTTTCTTATAATGAAGAAAAAGCCTCGGCCTGACATTCAGGCTGAAGCTTTTCTATTTCTTACTCTTCTACAGCCTCTTCAGCTTCTGCTGCCTCAACCTCGTCAGCAGCGTCCTCATCATAATAATAATCTTCTTCAACTGTCGCGCCTTGGTTTGCCTCGATCACAGCGTCTGCCATCTTGGAAACGATCAGCTTAACCGCGCGGATCGCGTCGTCGTTGCCCGGAATCACGTAATCCAGCTCTTCCGGATCACAGTTTGTATCGCAGATTCCGATCAGCGGGATTCCGAGTGTGTGAGCTTCCTGAACGCAGATTCTCTCCTTCTTCGGGTCAACGATGAAGATCGCGTCCGGCAGTCTCTTCATATCTTTGATTCCGCCGAGGTTCTTCTCAAGCTTCGCCCACTCTTTTTTCAGAGCAATAACTTCCTTCTTCGGAAGTACGTCGAATGTTCCATCCTCTGACATTGCCTCAATCTCTTTGAGACGTTTTACACGGCTCTGGATCGTCTTGAAGTTTGTGAGCATACCGCCCAGCCATCTCTCGTTTACATAGAACATACCGCAGCGATCCGCCTCTGTCTTGATGGCATCCTGAGCCTGCTTCTTTGTTCCTACGAAGAGGATCGTGCCGCCCTCTGCCGCAATGTCAGAAACGGCATTGTATGCGTCATCCACCATTCCCACAGATTTCTGCAGGTCGATGATGTAGATACCGTTTCTCTCTGTGTAGATGTACGGAGCCATTTTCGGGTTCCATCTTCTTGTCTGGTGTCCGAAATGAACACCTGCTTCTAAAAGCTGTTTCATTGAAATAACACTCATGTTTCTTTCCTCCATGGTTTTGTACTTCCGCATGCTTTGCTTCTTTCTGAGACCGTCCGGGTTATCCGTCTTAGGCACCGTCAGAATGATCCACATGCGTGATTTTTTTGCAACGTGTGTAGTATAGCACAGAAAATGCCTGTTTGCAAGGAATTTCTGCCAATACTTGAGCTAATGCTTCAGCCTGCTTGTAACAGTTCAGCCATTTTATTCGATCGCATTTCTTTGTGATAACGTCTGGAAGCGGAGGAGATTTTGAAATACAGTCAGCGGCGGGGAAAGTTTCGCTATTCCGTTACGGAATCCGGGAATATCTAACAGGCTGAGAAGCTGTTTAAAAACAAAGCAATGCGAGGAGCAACTCGTTTCACTCAGACAATCTCCTCACACTGCTTAACAACATCTCCTCATCCCGGTAAGATATTCCATCAGATTCCTTCAAAGTCACAGCTCCCTCCTCCCCGCCGCTGACTGCTTCCTCTAACTCATCGTCCGCTTCCTGCTGCACAGAGTGGAAATGCCGCCGAATCAAACGACTGAACTGTTACGCTTGCTTTGCCTGTATCCTCCCGCAGAAAAAGAAGACGCGGGCGGGCGTCTTCTTTATTCCGGCATGATATCTTTAATACAGTTTTTCAACTACTGCTTTGGATGTTTTCTTTAAATTATCCTCCGATTCCTTATGATAACGGTGGAAATACTCTTGAAACAGGAGATCTACCATATAGAGCTGGCTCATCTTTACCCCCAGTGACCCGCCGTCCAGAGGCGCCTCATCTGCGCCGCACAAGAGAATCTCGTCAGCATATACCGCCAGCGGTGATTTCCGGAAGCGGGTGATCGCCACGATCTTTGCCCCTGCTTCTTTCGCGATCTCCGCCACATACACAGTGTCTTTCGTCGCCCCTGAATACGAGAGAATAACCATCACATCTTTTTCCGTCATCATAGCCGCTGACATGGCCTGCATATGGGAATCTTCGATACAGGAGGTCTTGCCTGTAATTCTCAGGAATTTATTGTTCGCCTCCCTTGCCGTAAGAAGGCTGTGCCCGATCCCAAAGAAAGAAACCCTCTCCGCATCATGTATCATCTCTGCGATCCGCTCGATCTGGCTTGGAACAACAAGCTGCCTCGTGGCATTTAACGCGTTGATATGATTGGCAAGCACTTTATCCGCCATAAGGGAAGAATCATTCACCGCTTTTATATTCTGATCCGGCGGATTCGGGACATCTCCCTCCGACAGACAGAAGGAAAGGTTCATCTTAAACTCCTGATACCCTTTCGCCTTCATGGTCCTGCAAAACCGGTATACACTTGCCTCGGCGACCCCACATTCATCCGCCACATCCGAAATGGACATAAAAAGTACCTTTTCCGGTGAAGATATGACAAAATCCGCAACTTTTTTCTCCGCTTTTGTGAATCGGCTGTATGAAGTCTTGATATTGAACAGAATGTTATTCTCCCGCATGGCATCCCCCTGTGCTTTTCACTTCTATACGGACCACATCACAAAGGTCCGGTCTCGATCAGATGGGCCGCGGCGCCATACATGCCTGCGCAGTTGCCAAGCATAGCCTTTTTGACAGTTGTTTTACGGTAGCTTTCCATCAGGTGTATGTCAAGCAGTTCCCGGAGCTTTTCAAGGACATACTCCTGCTCCATAACTCCTCCGCCAAGAATAACGCAGGAAGGGTTCAGCACATGGATCAGGGATGTCAGGCCATAGACAATCTCTCTGATCCACTCATCCACGATTTCCCTTACGCCGCTGCGTTCCAGATCTCTAAAGATAGCTCTTCCATTTGTCAGGCTGCTGTCATAATCCCGGACTCTTTTTACAAGCGCCGTAACTGAGGCATACCGCTCATAGCACCCGCTGAAAATATCTTTCCCCGGATCTCTGTCTTCCGGATGTACCACGACCGCACCCGCCTCTCCGGCGGAAAAGCTGCTGCCTTCATAAAGCTTTCCTTTTACAAACACTGCCCCTCCGACTCCAGTGCCATAGGTCAGGCAGAGAAAATCCTCCTCGCCCTGTCCCGCCCCGTAACGCGCTTCTCCGAGCGCCGCTGCATTCACGTCGTTGATTACAGCCGCCGGCTTACCAAATCTGCTTTCTATTATACTCTTAATTTCCATGCCTGTATACCCCGGAATATTATCATTTGCATAGATAATACGCCCTTTAACGGAGTCCACCTGACCCGCAGTGCTGATTCCTATCCCGGTGAACACATGTCTGTTTTCATATTCTTTTATGATTGTTTCAATCAGGGCGACCACATGGCCGCCCCCCTTTTCCGCCTCGGTGGGATATTCCCTGATATCCTCCAGCGTCCCGTCACAGTAAACTCCTGATTTCACTGCCGTTCCGCCGACATCCAGCGTCATGATCCTCATGCGGATTCCTCCTCACTTAAGACTGTTCCCTGTTCTCTACCGCCGCCATGAATCTCTGCGCGATCTCCAGCGGTCTTGTGATCGCCCCGCCGACGACAACCGCATATGCCCCGGCGTCCAGCATCTCAACAGCCTGCCCCGGATAATGCACTTTTCCTTCTCCGATCACAGGGATATCCACTGCCTGCGACAGCTTTCTGACCAGTTCTAAGTCCGGGCCGTCCTCCTGTCTGGAATACGGGGTATACCCGCTCATCGTTGTCCCTACGAAGTCAACGCCCGCTTTCCATGCGTTCACGCCCTCCTCATAGGTAGAGATATCCGCCATGAGCAGGATATCCCCGTGGCGTTCACGGATCTGCGCAATCCATTCCTCCGGTGCCAGACCGTCCCCTCTTTTTCTGAGCGTACAGTCCGTGGCAATAATATCCGCTCCCGCCTCGACAAGTTCATCCACTTCTTTCATAGTAGGGGTTATGTAAGGCTCATACCCTTCATAGACCTGTTTGATCAGTCCGATTACGGGAAGTCCCGTCTCTGCCTTGATCTCCCTGACATCTCTCACACTGTTTGTCCGTATACACTTTGCCCCGGCGCGCTTCGCTGCTCTTGCCATCAGATACATGACAGATTTTTCTTCCACATACAGCGGCTCTCCCGGAAGCGCTTGGCAGGAGATAATCAAATTCCCTTTGATTGAGTCCAATATTTCTTTCTTTGTATATTTCATCTTATCCCGCCTTTTCGCAATATTTTTTAACCGCAGCGCCGATCTCCCCGGCACACGCCTCGGCGATCTTATAGTCTTCCGCCTCCATTCCCGGCAGAGGAGCGCGAACCGTTCCGATATCGATCCCTCGCCCTTTGAGGATCTCTTTTAAGACCGCGTAAAGATTGGCCTTTGCCGAACACATATGATAGATGATACGGCAACATTCATTCTGGATAAGCCTCGCCGTCTCCATCTCGCCTCTGCCAAACAGCTCATAAATCTTCATATACAGCTCCGGCATAACGGCATATGTACCGCCGATTCCTCCCGCTGCCCCTGCGGCAAGTCCGGAGAGGAGCTGTTCGTCAGGCCCGTTGAACACGATCATATCATCTCCGCCTTCATCGAGAAACATCTGTATGTCCTGAACCGGCATGGAAGAGTTCTTTACGCCGATCACCTTCGGGTTCTTTCTCATTTCCCTAAGGAGCGCTGTATTAAGCGCCACACCCGCGAGCTGCGGGATATTATAGATGATAAAATCTGTTTCAGGAGCCGCCGATGAGATATCATTCCAATACTTCGCGATGGCATAGGGCGGAAGGTGGAAATAGATCGGCGGTATGGCCGCGATGGCATCCGCCCCCTGTTTCTCGGCATGGCGCGCAAGCTCCATGCTGTCCTGTGTATTATTGCATGCCACATGGGCAATGACTGTAAGCCTGTCCCCGGCAGCCTCCATCACACACTCAAGTACCTGTTTTCTCTCCTCTACACTCTGATAGATACATTCTCCCGAAGAACCGCCGACATAGAGGCCTTTTACGCCCTTATCCGCCAGATGGACGGCCAGCGCCTTCACCCGCTCCCGGCTTATCTCCCCGTCATCGCCATAACACGCATAAAACGCGGGGATGATTCCTCTGTATTTGTCAAGCCTATTCATATCCAATCACATCCTTCCCAAATAATCAGCCTTTTACCGCACCCATTGTGATTCCCTTTGTAAAATATTTCTGGAACATAAGGAAGATCGTAATGATCGGTACAGCAGCGAGCGCGGCTCCCGCCATGATCAACCCGAAATCTGTCGACATCTCTGCCTGCAGCTTCGCGATACCAAGAGAGATCGTCAGTTTTGTACGGGAATTGAGCATGATCAGCTGCAGGAAATAATCGTTCCAGCAGTTGATGAACGTAAAGATCGCTAAAGCTCCGATACCCGGTTTGATGATGGGCAGGACGATCTCTGTAAACATCCTTACCTCGCCTGCCCCGTCGATCCTTGCCGCCTCAAGAAGCTCTCCCGGTATATTTTCCGAGAACTGCTTCATAAGGAATACTCCAAACGGCCATCCTACCGTCGGCAGAATCACCGCCCACATACTGTCATGGAGATTCAAAAATGACATCTCACGGAGAAGCGGGATGAGGATCACCTGCTTTGGCAGCGCCATGGCACAGATAAAGATACTAAAGAGTACCGCTCTTCCGACGAACCGTTTTTTTGCCAGAACGTATCCCGCCATTGAGGCCGTAACACAGGTCAGTCCCATGGCAAGGACAGCCATTGCCACACTGTTAAACAGCCAGAGCAGTGCCGGATTGTCAAACAGTCTCTGATAATTGTCCGCTGTCGGTGACAGCGGGAACCACTGGGGTACCGCGTCATTGATCACCGCTGCGGTCTTTACGGAACCTGTCAGTATCCAGTATAGCGGAAATATAAAGAAGAAGGCAAGGGCGGCGAGCACAACGGCCGCTATGACTTTATATGGTGTAGCTTTTATCCTTTTCATTCTTGTCCCTCCTAATCATTCTTCTGTCCGGCAACCTTAAACTGCAGTGCCGAGAACACGGCAATGATGATGGCGAGGATCACGCCCATCGCATTTCCGTATCCGTATCTGTACAGCTTGAACGCCTGATAATAAATATAATACATGATCGTCTCAGTCGAATGGTTCGGCCCTCCTGAGGTCAAAAGCTGGATCAGCGCGTAACACTGGAAGCTGTTGATTGTCGTGATGACAAGAATATACAGCGTGGTAGGCATAATCTGAGGCCATTTGATCTTCCAGAACACCTGCCTTGACGTAGCGCCGTCCACCTGCGCCGCCTCGATCAGCGAATCGTCCACGTTCCCCAGCGCCGAGACATACAGTACGATGGGTTGTCCCACGGAAGTGGTAAATAAGATAAGGATGATACACCAGATCGCCGTCCTTGAATCTCCCAGCCAGCTTATGTCTGAGTCGAGCACATAGTTAAAAAGTCCGGTATATTTGTTGAACATCCATTTCCAGACAACCGTAACAGCAACGGTTCCCGTCACTACCGGAAGGTAAAAAATACAGCGGAAAAAGGAGCATACCGCTCCGTTCATCTTATAGATCACCGAACTTACCCACAGGGAAAAAGCCGTGACCGTCGGCACTGCCACCACCACGATCAGGACCGTGTTGCCAAGCGCCTTGATAAAGATGTCATCCTGAAACATTTCTTTGTAATTATCAAAACCGACAAACGAAAACTCCGTCATGGAATAGTCAAAAAAACTTGTAACCAGACACATAACCATCGGCACGATAACGAATCCCACAAAAAATACCAGCGCCGGAGCCAGAAACAGATATGCAGATATCGTTTCCCTCCTGACCAGATTCTTTTGCATAATGGACGGTTTTATCTGTTTATTCACTTAAACGTCCCTCCCGTTCTTCCAAGTTATTATTTGTAAAAAACGGAAGCACACCCTCCTGCATATGACGGTGTGCTTCCGCCTGTTATCCAGCCTGCGTCTTACAGGCTGTACTCCCGGTTTTTATTTACCCATTGCAGCCTGGGTCGCCGCGTTGGATGTATCGATATATGTATTCACAGATTCCTCAAGATCGTTTCCGTTGAAGATGTTCTGGAGCATATTCCACCATGCAGTACGCTGCTCAGCCCATCCCGGAGTTACGTTATAGTAAT
This sequence comes from Candidatus Mediterraneibacter merdavium, assembly GCA_019118545.1. Taxonomy (GTDB): domain Bacteria; phylum Bacillota; class Clostridia; order Lachnospirales; family Lachnospiraceae; genus Mediterraneibacter; species Mediterraneibacter merdavium. The sequence continues at coordinate 8,043 of DWYT01000106.1, forward strand.
CGCCAAGGTACGGCATCATGGAATTGAATACTGACATACGCTCTTCCTGATCGCTGCCCTCGTATACATTTCCGAATGAGGAGCGTACCGGGAAGAATCCGGATGCAACGACACTCTCAGGTCCCTGTGTCTCGTCGTCGCATACAAACTCGATGAATGTCTTAGCAGCTTCGATCTTAGCGTCGTCGCCGTTATCAAAGATACCGAATCCGTAGATTCCGCCGTCAAGCTCCGGAGTTTTGTCGTCAGACGGGAATGTCATGGCATAAGCCGTGAAATCAACCTGCTCTGCATAGTTGCTCTCATTGGAAGCGTTCCAGCAGAAGGACATAGCCGCAGTCCCATTAGCGAAAAGCTGAAGCTCGTCCGCTGCCTGAATTCCAGCGTCATAACTGAGCAGGCCTGCGTCTACCCAGTCAGCAAGCTGCTGGAGGCCTTTGATACCGTTTTCACTGTTCATCGCCCACTCTGTATGGTCTTCATTTGTGAAGTCCGCGCTGTAAAGGTTTCTTGCGAGGGCACGTGTTCCCTGATCGCCGCCCTGTCCGCCGCAGTATACGACGCCTGTCGTCTCAACGCCTGCGTCCACCAGTGCCTGAAGAGCTTTTCCAAAGTCCTCTGTGCTCCATGTACGTGTCCCTTCGTCAATGTACTGGAGCGCTCCCGCTTCCTCAAACACCTCATAGTTGATCGCCATGCAGTGCGCGTTCATACAGAGCGGATATTCATAATATGCACCGTCAGAAGACTTGCAGGCGTTTACTACCGCCTCACTCACTGCGGAAATGTCTGAGAGCGCCTCATCATCCCACAGATCGCTTAAATCGACCATCTTTCCTGCTGCTCCCCATGTCGTCACAAGACGCTCCGGTCCTTCCATGATAAGATCCGGCGCTGTCCCTGCCTCGATCGCCGCTGTTACCTGATCATCGCCGGATGTATAATCCAGATACTCTACAGATACGCTGATATCCGGGTGCTGCTCATTAAACGCCGCTACGATAGAGTCCACTGTCGCTGAATCACCCCATGAACCGATGGGATATGTCCAGAGCGTAATCGCTGTTACGTCTCCTGCCGCATCTGATCCACTGTCCCCTGCATCTCCGGCATCGTTGCCGCCTCCGCCGCCGCATGCAGCAAGTCCTGTCGCCATACCTGCACACAAAAGCATAGCCATCCATTTCTTCCAATTTTTCATAATCTACCTCCTTTTGATACGTTTTGCTTCTGAAAATAATATACATGAAATAAAAATTTTTTTCAATATTTTATTTTAACAAAAACTTTTTTATTTTTTGTATAATTTTCACAATGACTTCCCACAATAACTGAGTAATTAAATCTTAATACACAAAATCCACCAGTTTCAATCGAACTGGTGGATTGCATATTTTAGGATATTCCATGTTTTCAAACACCGGACAATACCGGAGAGACCTCTCCCCCGCTCTACTCATCTACGCTGTAGTTCGGAGCCTCTTTTGTGATGTGTATGTCATGGGGATGGCTTTCTTTCAGAGACGCCGCTGATATCTTCATAAAGCGTCCGTTGGCCTTTAACTCTTCGATCGTGTGGGTGCCGCAGTAACCCATACCGGAGCGCAGGCCGCCCATGAGCTGGAACACCGTGTCCTCCACGGTTCCTTTGTAAGCCACACGTCCTTCCACACCCTCCGGGACGAGCTTCTTCGCATTTTCTTGGAAGTAACGGTCCTTGCTTCCGTTCTCCATGGCGGCTATAGAACCCATGCCTCGGTACACTTTATACTTTCTTCCCTGATACAGTTCGAATGTTCCCGGACTCTCATCGCATCCCGCAAAGATACTTCCCATCATGCAGACGTTCGCCCCTGCCGCGATGGCCTTCGTCATATCACCGGAGTATTTGATACCGCCGTCCGCAATGATCGGGATACCGTACTCCTTGGCCACTTCATAGCAGTCCATGACAGCCGTGATCTGGGGAACACCGATACCTGCAACAACGCGCGTCGTACAGATCGATCCCGGCCCGATTCCGACCTTGACCGCGTCGACTCCCGCCTCGATCAGATCCTTTGCAGCTTCGCCTGTCGCCACGTTTCCTGCGATGACCTGAAGATCCGGATATTTCTCCTTCACCATGCGCACTGTGCGGAGCACGTTTGCGGAATGTCCGTGTGCAGAATCCATCACAATCACGTCCACCTTCGCATTTACAAGCGCATCCACCCTGTCAAGGCAGTTCGCCGTGATGCCGATGGCCGCGCCGCAGAGAAGACGGCCTTGAGAGTCCTTCGCGGAAAGCGGGTATTTAATCTGTTTCTCAATATCTTTAATCGTGATGAGACCTTTCAGGTTCCCCTCATCGTCTATAATCGGAAGCTTTTCCTTTCTTGCCTTCGCAAGGATCTTCTTCGCCTCCTCAAGGGTGATTCCTTCCTTCGCTGTGATCAGGCCCTCTGATGTCATGGATTCTTTTATTTTCTTAGAGAAGTCCTCTTCAAATTTCAGGTCACGGTTCGTAATGATACCGACCAGCTTGCCGTTTTCTGTAATCGGTACGCCCGAGATACGGAATTTTCCCATCAGATTATTGGCGTCTTCCAGTGTATTCTCCGGCGAGAGATAAAACGGATCAGTGATAACGCCGTTCTCAGATCTCTTTACCTTGTCAACCTCTTCCGCCTGCGCCTCAATGGACATATTTTTATGGATGATGCCGATACCGCCCTGACGTGCCATCGCGATCGCCATGCGGTGCTCTGTAACCGTATCCATCCCCGCGCTCATCATCGGGATATTGAGCTTTATCTTCTTCGTCAGACAAGTTGACAGATCCACCTCATTAGGAATCACCTCTGAGTATGCCGGAACAAGCAGTACGTCGTCAAATGTAATACCTTCGCCAATAATCTTTCCCATATTCAGTGACCTCTCTTTCTTATGAATCCACTTTTCAAATGTTATCTGATAATATAACAAAAATCAACAGCCTGTGTCAACCATTTTCCCGGCGGATGTCTCAATTTTAAGTTGATTTATTTTAAGGTTGATTTATAAGTGTATCTTATGGGTATCTGCTATCGTCTTGTCGAGGATGAGAGATGACGTCCGGCGTAAGAAGCACATGTCCCTTGCGGCCACGCTCCCGCTCGGGCCACAACACAGGGGCACATAGGAGCGCAAAAAACGCGCTCCAAGTGCCCGTGTTGTTCTACGGGCCGCTTCGTGACATGTGCTCCTTACGCCTGCGCTCCCCTCCCCGGCAAACTTGCAATCGCACATTTAATCTGCAGTTGCCGAAGAAACAAAAAAACAGCCGATCAGGCTGTATCTTTTGAAAACATTACCGAACGGTTGTGTGGGGTGATGAGACGACTTCGGAATAATATACAGCGCATGACAGACACACCCCTCTTTACATCGTACATTTAATCTGCAGTTGCCGAAGAAACGAAAAAACAGCCGATCAGGCTGTATCTTTCGAAAACATTACCGAACGGTTGTGTGGGGTGATGAGACGACTTCGGAACAGGATGCAGAAAAACTTAAAATCTGCCACCATGCGTTAAAGTTTGCATCGGGATTGTCTGAGGCAAAGCCGAGTTGCCCGATGCAAACTTTGATCTTAGCATGATCGCAGATTTTCTAGTTTTTCCAGCCTGTGGAGCGGAGTCTCATCAGTTCACACATCCGCGCGGGATATGTCTTGAATGATATTGCCTGATCGGCTGTTATATTTTTCATTTTCTCGGCAAACCGGAATTACATCATTCCCATTCCACCGCCGCCTGCCGGCATTGCCGGTGTATCTTCTTTGATATTAGATACGACAGACTCTGTTGTAAGAAGTGTAGATGCAACGCTTGTAGCGTTCTGGAGAGCGCTTCTTGTCACCTTAGCCGGATCAAGGATTCCCTCTTCTACCATATCTACATACTCTTCTTTGTAAGCGTCAAATCCGATTCCCGGCTCTGACTCTTTTACTTTATTTACGATAACCGCGCCCTCAAGACCTGCGTTTGCCGCGATCTGATGAAGCGGAGCCTCGAGTGCCTTCAGGATGATCTTCGCGCCTGTCTTCTCGTCACCCTCCAGCGTCTCTGTCAGTTTTTCAATTTCTTTGGCAGCGTGGATATATGCAGAACCGCCTCCCGCGATGATGCCTTCCTCTACTGCCGCTCTTGTGGCGTTGAGAGCATCCTCCATGCGGAGTTTTGCTTCCTTCATCTCTGTCTCAGTAGCCGCGCCCACACGGATAACAGCTACGCCGCCGGCCAGCTTCGCAAGTCTCTCCTGCAGCTTCTCTCTGTCAAAGTCAGATGTTGTCTCCTCGATCGCTTTCTTGATCTGTCCGACTCTGTCATTGATCGCGTCTTTGCTTCCGCATCCGTCAACGATAACTGTGTTCTCTTTCTGAACTTTAACGGATTTCGCTTTTCCAAGCTGATCCATTGTCGTCTCTTTGAGGTCAAGTCCAAGCTCTTCGGAGATCACCTGTCCGCCTGTGAGGATCGCGATATCCTGAAGCATCTCTTTTCTTCTGTCGCCGTATCCCGGAGCCTTTACAGCCACTACGTTGAATGTTCCGCGCAGCTTGTTGACGATCAGTGTCGTCAGAGCCTCGCCCTCGATGTCCTCTGCAATAATGAGAAGCCTTGCGCCGGACTGTACGATCTGCTCAAGCACCGGAAGAATATCCTGAATATTGGAGATCTTCTTATCTGTGATGAGAATGTACGGATCATCGAGAACCGCCTCCATCTTCTCCATATCTGTCGCCATATATGCGGAAATGTATCCGCGGTCAAACTGCATACCTTCTACAAGGTCAAGCTCTGTCTGCATTGTCTTGGACTCTTCGATGGTGATAACGCCGTCGTTGGAAACCTTCTCCATCGCGTCAGCCACCATCTCGCCTACTGCCTCGTCTCCTGAGGAAACAGCCGCAACTCTTGCGATCTGCTCTTTGCCTTTTACCTTGCTGCTCATAGAAGCGATTGCCTCAACCGCCTTGTCTGTGGCTTTCTTCATACCCTTTCTCAGGACGATCGGGTTCGCGCCTGCCTCGAGGTTCTTCATCCCCTCGTGAACCATTGCCTGCGCAAGGACAGTCGCTGTCGTTGTACCGTCTCCAGCTACGTCATTTGTCTTGGAAGCTACTTCGCGGATGAGCTGTGCGCCCATGTTCTCAAATCCGTCCTCAAGCTCGATCTCTTTCGCGATCGTCACACCGTCGTTTGTGATGAGCGGTGCGCCGAAGGATTTGTCGAGGACAACATTTCTTCCCTTCGGTCCAAGCGTTACCTTTACTGTATCTGCCAGCTGATTTACACCTTTTTCCAGCGCTGCTCTGGCTTCTGCTCCATATTTAATCTCTTTTGCCATTTCTAAGCATCTCCTTTTTATATATTCTGCAAAATCATATTGATGATTCGTTAATAATACGCCTCGCTAAGTGTTTTATGCCTCAACGATGGCGAGGATGTCGTTCTGTTTTACGATGATGTATTCCTCGCCGTCAAGCTCTACGTCTGTTCCGGCGTATTTGGAGTAGATCACCTTATCCCCGGCCTTAACCTGCATTACAACTTCTTTTCCATCTATAACTCCGCCCGGTCCGACAGCGATAACCTCTGCCTCCTGCGGTTTCTCTTTTGCCTGCCCCGGCAGCACGATACCGGATTTTGTCGTCTCTTCTGCTTCTAACTGTTTCAAAACAATCTTGTCACCTAACGGTACTAACTTCATTGTGATTCCTCCTTAAATTTAGTTTTGTTAGCACTCATTTATTACGAGTGCTAAACCTCATGAATATAAAATAGCACTATGATTTGGATTTGTCAACAAACTTTATAAGGTTTTTATAAAACTATTGCTCCTTACAACAAAGAGTTCCTCCCGCGGACTCTCGCGCCATGCGCAGTCACTTTTGCGGCAGAAAAGCGCACCCTCCGTCAGGCGCGCTTTGTCATCTTTCTTCCTTCGTATACATTATAAAATCCGTTTTCAATACGGAACTTTAATATCTTCTGATCTTCCTTGCAATATCTTTCCTTCACCACCCCGGTGCAGTAGAGAAGCTCTGTCTTTGTAGAGATATAGCACCGGTACTTCGCATCAAGTGATATTACCGTAAGGTCGTCCTCTTTCAGTTCCAGATAAATATGATCCTCCTCCGGGTCGTATTTACACACCCTGCACTGTCTGGTCGCCTCATCAAAGATGCCGTCCGCAGATATCGTCTTCTCCATCCGCAGATCCACAGGATTACCTTCATACATCGCAGTCACCCTCCCGAACTACACACGTTCTTTTCTGATCTTCTCCAGCTCTGTGAACACATAATCATTTAACACTTTAATATACGTTCCCTTCATACCGGAGGAACGGGATTCGATCACTCCCGCGCTCTCAAACTTACGGAGAGCATTGACGATGACTGAGCGTGTGATGCCCACACGGTCCGCCACCTTGCTTGCCACTAAGATCCCCTCGGTTCCGCCCAGCTCATCAAAGATATGTATGATGGCTTCCAGCTCAGAGAAGGACAGCGTACTGATGGCTGACTGCACAATATGCTCTTTTCTCGTCTCCTCGGCGCTCTCCTCGTTCACGGAGCGGAGCATCTCCAGACCGACTACCGCCGTGCCGTATTCGCTTAAAATAATATCGTCGATCGAATACGTAGCGTCCCTTTTATAGATAAACAGTGTCCCAAGACGCTCACCCGCGATATCGATCGGGGTAACGATGGCTTGGCAACCCCGCACTGCATCACAGGAAAATCCGAGCGTCTCCAGATTCACGTTCTCCTTTGTGGAAAGGATGCTTAAAAGTCTCTCGTTAAGCATTTCATCGATATGCGAGCCTACTGTCTCTGTAATAAGCTCTGATATAGCATCTACGCTCGGACACTTGCTTACGCCAAGCACTTTCCCTTTCCGGCTGACTACGAGCACATTAGAGTCAAGGATCTCTGTAAGAACGGCACAGATATCGTTAAATACCACCTTGCTGGAATTATTGTTGTGCAATAGTTTATTGATCTTTCTCGTTTTGTCTAACAGTTGTACACTCATTACTTCCTCCGACTTTCCTTTGCATACTCCGCAATTGTATATACAAACACTGATAAATTACTGGATGAATCTATCTTATCACGCAATTTTCAGAATAGCAATACAATTTTTAAATCAATTCAGCCATACATCAAACACGGAGGCAGATCATACCTGCATGAATCCGCGAGCAAAATGATGTATGGCTGGGCGCCCGCTTATTTGCGGCGGCTTGTCACATAACCGCATTTCTCGTTGGCGCACACAAGTTTTGTACCTTTTTCTACCATATAGCCGCCGCACTCCGGGCACTTCTCCTTTGACGGCTTCTGCCACGACATGAACTCGCACTCCGGGTTTGCCTCACAGCCATAATATTTTCTGCCTTTTTTCGTCTTGCGGATCACAACGTCCTTTCCGCAGACCGGGCACGGCACACCAATTTTTTCAAGATAAGGTTTCGTGTTCCGACATTCCGGGAATCCGGGACATGCGAGGAATTTCCCGTGAGGCCCGTACTTGATGACCATGTTGCGCCCGCACTCTTCGCAGACGACATCTGTCACTTCGTCCTCGATCTTCACGCTCTCCAGTTCTTTCTCTGCTTTCTTCACTGCCTCGTCCAGATCCGGGTAGAAGTTGCGTATGATCTCCTTCCATTCGACCTTGCCCTCTTCCACCATATCGAGAAGACCTTCCATATTTGCCGTAAAGTTCACATCCACGATACTGGGGAAGGACTGTTTCATCATATTGTTGACCACCTCGCCGATCTCGGTGATATAGATATTCTTTCCTTCCTTTGTCACATAGCGGCGCCCGAGTATGATGGAAATCGTCGGCGCGTAGGTACTGGGACGTCCCACACCAAGCTCTTCCATCGCCTTGACAAGACTGGCCTCCGTATAATGTGCGGGCGGCTGTGTGAAATGCTGCTTCGGATCAAGCTCCTCTTTTGTGAGGACGGAGTCCATACTCAGGCCGCCGACAAGTACATTGCTCTCCTCTTTTTCCTCGTCCGCCTCTGTGTAAACGGATCGGAAGCCTTCGAACACCAGCTTGGACGCTGACACGGTAAAACAGTATTCCCCCGCGCCGATCTTAACCGATGTGGCTTCATATTTTGCCGGGGTCATACGGCTGGCGGCGAACCGTTTCCATATAAGCTGATACAGGCGGAACTGGTCTCTTGTAAGAGAATCCTTAAGAGAGGCTGGCGTCCTGCTGATATCCGTCGGACGGATTGCCTCGTGGGCGTCCTGAATCTTCTTATCCGCGTTTTTCTTTCCCTGTCCTTTTGCGGCAAATGCTTTGCCGTAAACAGAAGAAATGTATTCTCTTGCGGCCGCATCCGCCTCGTCCGCGATTCTTGTCGAATCGGTACGCAGATAGGTGATGACACCGACCGTTCCGTTTCCTTTGATATCAACACCTTCATAGAGCTGCTGCGCGATGCGCATTGTCTTCTGCGTACCAAAATTCAATGCCTTCGCTGCCTCCTGCTGAAGCGTACTGGTCGTAAACGGCAGGGGAGCTCTGCGTATCCTCTCGCTTGTCTTAATATCCGTGATCTTAAACTCTGCATTCTCGACCACTTTGAGGATTTCTTTTAATTCTTTCTCCGACCCGATGGTCATTTTTTTCTTGTCTGTGCCGTAGAATCTGGCTGTGAGCGGACGCTTCTCGCCCTTTATCTTAAGGACAGCGTCCAAAGTCCAGTATTCCGCCGGGATAAAGGCGTTGATCTCGTCCTCACGGTCTGCCACAAGACGCAGAGCCACGGACTGCACACGCCCGGCGCTCAAGCCTCTTTTTACCTTCGCCCATAAAACCGGACTGATACGGTATCCCACCATTCGGTCAAGGGCGCGCCTCGCCTGCTGTGCATCCACCAGATTCATATCGATATCGCGCGCCTCCTTCAAAGAAGCCTTCACCGCGTTTTTCGTAATCTCATTGAACGTAATACGGCGCATCTTCTTAGGATCCAGCTTAAGCGCCGCGGCAAGATGCCACGAGATCGCCTCTCCTTCGCGGTCAGGGTCGGTCGCGAGATACACTTTATCCGACTTCTTTGCCTCTTTCCTGAGAGTAGCAAGGATATCTCCTTTCCCCCGGATCGTAATATATTTTGGTTCATAATCATGCTCTACGTCGATTCCCAGCGAACTTTTCGGCAGATCACGCACATGCCCCTGAGAAGCCTCCACTGTATAACTGCTCCCAAGAAATTTTTTGATCGTTTTCACTTTCGCAGGTGACTCCACGATAACAAGATAATGCGCCATAAATCTGATTCCTCCACTAGCACTAAGCTATAATATACTGATTCTTCGATATCTCTCTTATGTACCCCTCCAGCTCCAGCGCCACAAGAAGCTCCATTGCATACCTGATATCGATCTTCGCTTCCGCTGCCACCTGAGCCACGCTTTTAGGATACAAACCGAGACAACTATACACCAATTTTTCTGGACTTTCAAGCATTTTTTCATTTTTGTCCGGCTTTTTGTCCGGCTCTCTATGTCCTCTCATTTCGCCATATTCTGACATTCCCCACTCCTCTAACAAGAGCTGCGGAGTGAGGAGTATTCCTGCTCCCTGACGGATCAGACGGTTGCATCCGTCACTTAGGGAGCTGTTCACCGGGCCGGGGAGAGCGTACACATCCCGGCCCTGCTCCAGCGCCATATCCACGGTGATTAGAGAACCGCTCCTTCGTCCCGCCTCCATCACGAGAACGACGTCAGAAAGGCCGCTGATGATCCGGTTGCGCGCCGGGAAATGCTGCGGCAGCGGCGGAGTGCCCGGCGGATATTCTGAGATAATGCCGCCGCCCTGCTCTAAAATATCCACGCAAAGTCCGATATGCTCCTTCGGATAGCAAATGTCCGCCCCGCAGCCTAAGACCGCATATGTCCTTCCGCCTCCCATGAGCGCCCCGCGATGCCCCATGCCATCGATTCCCCTCGCCATCCCGCTGATGATCTCCACGCCATGCCCGGCCAGTGAACGCGCAAAGTCTACGGCATATTTCTCCCCATACGGCGTACATTTCCTCGCGCCCACAAGCGCCGCCTTTTTCCTTCTTTCGTCAGGAAGGTTTCCTTTCACATAGAGCGCATACGGGAAATCATGCAGTTCTTTTAAACGCTTTGGATATTCCGCCGAACACCACGGCACAAAACGGATCCCCTTCCCCAGCATCTTATCCGTTTCCTCTTTCAACCCTGTCTGACGTTTTGCCTGTACAAGGGCGTCACATTCCTTTTCATTAAGAAATGTAAGACTTCTTAAATGCGTTTCTTCTATATAATAGACAGCCTTTGCTGATTTCATGTATTCTCTTAGCAGACATTTTTTTCGCGCGGAGACTCCCCGCACATTTGCAAGCCAGTATTCGTATTCCATCTTCTCCTCCTTTTCGTCTTCTTTTTTCGCCATTTTCATCTTCTCCCTTTCGTCATCTTGTCCAGTACTTTTTATCTACCATACGGTAACCGAGAGCCTCTTTTAAATGATTTTCCCTGATCTGCTCCTCCCCCTCCAGATCAGCGATGGTCCGCGCGGTCTTTAAGATTCTGTGATACCCCCTCGCGGTCAGTCCCATGACGGAAAACGCCTGTTCCATCAGAGCTCGCGCGTCATTCTCCAGAGCACAGTAACGCTTTAGTCCCTTCTCATCCAGCATGGCGTTGACTGTAATGCCAGTCTCCCTGTACCGTTCCTTCTGCACCTTTCGCACCCGGCATATCCTTTTTCTGATCTGTGCCGAGTTCTCTGACTTTCTCTCAGAAGTCAGATCCTCATAGCTTACTGCCGCCGCCTCAACGCACAGATCGATACGATCCAAAAACGGACGGCTGATCTTATTCAGATACATCTGGATCTGGGCGGGAGTGCATGTACATTTCTGCATATCAGGATAACATCCGCAGGGGCATGGGTTCATCGCCGCTACAAGGATCATATCCGCCGGAAATGTGTAATTCCCATATGTCCTCGATATCTGTATCTCCTTTTCTTCCAAAGGCTGGCGGAGTACCTCCAGCACACTCTTTTTGAACTCCGGCAGTTCGTCTAAGAACAGGACTCCTCCGTGCGCAAGGCTGATCTCGCCCGGACGCGGAAACGCGCCGCCGCCGATGAGCGCCGCGCGGGTCGCTGTGTGGTGTACCTCCCGAAACGGCCTCCTCTGTATGAGCGGAGACTTCTCGTTGAGCATCCCCAGTACGCTGTATATCTTTGTGATCTCCAGACTTTCCTCCATATCCGGCGGCGGCAGGATTCCGGCGATACATTTTGCGGTCATGGATTTCCCGCTGCCGGGCGGTCCAATCATGAGAATGTTGTGGCCTCCCGCCACCGCGATCTCCGCTGCCCGCTTTACATTCTCCTGCCCGCGGATGTCCGCAAAGTCCGGGAACGCTTCCACGGGTTCTTCCTCCTCTTCATCCTCAGTGTATTTTTTTGACACCTGCTCTCCCTTAAGCGCGGATACCGCTTCCCCGAGATTCTCCACACCGATCACATCCATGCCGCTCACCAACGCTCCCTCTGCCATATTTTCCGCAGGCACGATGCAGCGGGACAGTCCCGCCGCCTTTGCCGCCATGACAATGGGAAGGATGCCCGGCACCTTTCTCACCTTTCCATTGAGACTTAACTCCCCGACCAGAAGACTTTTCTCCGTCTCCTCTGTCAATACCTGTCCCAAAGACATCAGGCTTGCCACCGCGATCGGCAGGTCGAAGGACGCGCCCCTTTTCCTCAGAGTAGCGGGCGACAGGTTAATGACTGTGCGTCTGGGCGGATAGTCGAACCCGGAATTGCGGATCGCAGTTCTTACCCGCTCTCCCGCTTCTTTTACCTCTGACGACAGATAGCCTACCATATGAAACATTGGAAGTCCGTTCGATACGTCCGCCTCCACACGGACAAGCTCTACCCCCAACCCGTCTATGGCTGCAGATACAATCGTGCTGAAACTCATCTTAACTCCTTTCTTCTTAAGTTCCCTGTCTGCAAAAACACCGAATAAACACCACTTGTCATTAAAGCTGAAATTCCGACCGATCCGGTCAGACGCCCCCTCAGGGACGAGATTACCGGGAATGACGCTCCCGGGAATGTATGTCCATCATAGCCTATGCCTGTGCGGGTGTCAATAAAAGGCTCGTCCATACTCAATATATGGATATTTAAGTACCTTATATTGGGATTCCCAATAAAAAAACGGGCAGTATCTGCTTGATTGATACTACCCGCTCATTCTGCATTTTATTTAAGCAACTGCCAAAGTGCTTTTCTGTCACTGTCGGAAACGCTCAATACATCCATGGACTGTTCCGCCGACCATCCCATTTTTTCCATAAGGTTCTTAATGTTAGCGAACAGTGTAAAAATTCTTTCTTTCTGAGCCGCTTCCTCGTTCATTTGTTCTATTGCCAAACACACATCAATCGCCTCCTCACCTTCTTTAACTGCTATCTTTGCACCTACACAGGCATTTAATACATCCACTTCCTCTCTCCCCAAATGGCGAAAAGACTCGTCTGTATTTAGCACCTTTTTCAATTTATCCTTGTCTCTTGCATACTTGATAAATAACAAATATCCTTTCCTGTTGCCTGTATCATACCATAGCAATTTACGCTTTACAAGCGAGAAACTTTGCTTCAAATAGTTCCTCTTTTCTGGAGAGTGGTTTCATCATACTGTCCTTCTTTCATTTGGAAAAGCACGAACCTTCCGTTTTTTTCATACACTATATCAAATGTGCTAAGAGGTGCCGCCTTGAAATCATTTCCCAATCCCCTCACCCCCTCGGAAGAGAAGTATTACATCCAGAAGTACACAGAGGGAGACCTCGAGGCAAAGCACATCCTCATCGAACGAAACTTAAGGCTCGTCGCCCATGTCATCAAAAAATATCAGAATTTGGAAGAAGACCCCGAGGATCTGATCTCCATCGGAACCATCGGACTTATCAAAGCAGTGGTGACCTTTAATCCTGATAAGGGGAACAGGCTTGCCGCCTACGCCTCCCGATGCGTAGAAAATGAAATCCTCATGTATCTGCGCTCTAAGAAAAAAGCGTCAAAAGAAATCTCCCTCTATGAGCCCATCGGCACAGACAGGGAAGGCAACGAGATCAAGCTGTATGATATCATCGAAACGGATGAGGTCGATGTCCCTGAAAAAATCTATCTCAAGGAAAATATACAGAAGCTATACGAAAAAGTCGAAAACGAGCTTTCCAAAAGAGAAAAGCTCGTTTTAAAAATGCGGTATGGTCTTTATAGCGGAGAAGAATACACGCAGCGGGAAATTGCCAGACAGCTTGGGATTTCCCGCTCTTACGTCTCACGGATCGAGAAGAGCGCCATCGAGAAGCTGCGGGAATTCTTTGTCTCAGATGATTCCATTCAAGGATAAGATAAAAAGTACACAGGTGATCACGATCAGGGCTGCCAGAATGAGCAGCCCTGTATGTCTGCTCTTTGGAGCGCTCTCCGATGTCATCACATAACCGCTCTTTCTCAGCGCCGTGACCACAGGCCTGTACAGCAAAAACGTGATTGACGCATTTAATCCCCCTTTCAACAGATTAAAAGGCAGAAAAACAGGGAGCAGCATCTCCGCCACCGCTTCTCTCGGATACCCCATATAAAGCGGCGTCACCAGATAATTCCAAAGCAGCATGACGACGACCGTTGTCAGCCAGCCGACAGACAGACCGATGACTGCCCCTGACAGGGTATGCTTTTTCTTGTAGATCACAGCCGCGGTACAGGCAAAGGAAAGCGTCTGCACGATATTCATGATACATCCGATAATTCCTGTATCACTCACGGTTATCATCTCTACCGTCGCCACGATGACCGACACAAGACATGACGTCATAGGCCCCCATATCAGGCCACCTAGCGTAACGATGACGTCAGACGGGTCATACTTCAAAAACAGGACGACAGGTATCCGCCCCACAGCCATCACGACATATGTAATGGCACAGAGCATGGCGGTCGTTACAATCTTCTTTGTTCTACTGTTCATATCAGGTTCCTCCTACCTATAAAAAAATTTAACACCCGAAAGGAAATGCCTCTTGGGTGTTAAACATCGGTCACATCATAGAACAGCAAAACTTCTGTACAATGTAAAAACTGACCGTATCTTCTTTCATCCAGACTATACTGTTGGTCCCGGAATCTCACCGGATCATGCGCTTTACGCTCGCGGACTTTACCGCCAATCGGGAATTGCACCCTGCCCCGAAGACACCTCTGTTCAGTTGTCAAATGTATCATACCATGCGCAAGATCACAGAATCAAGATACAGCGGTAATTTTCTCCGTTCATTTTCGCTTTTTACTGAATTGAAATTTCCGAGCTCACATCCTTCACTCCGTTGATCTGCAGCCTGACACGCAGTTTCCCGTTTTCAAAATCATCCAACGGATATTCCAGCGGCTCTGAAAGATCTGTCACATCCACCGACTGCGCCGTATCCCCCTGTACCAGCCACAGAATAAGTTCGGCATTCTCTGGTACTGTACCGCAGGAAATATCAGCATGAAGCATCTGCGAATCCGCATCCTCAATCTTCATCTTCTGTTCCTCAATATAACCATCGCTGGCGCTTTTAAAATCCAATTTCCACACACCGCCAAAATAGGTACTGGTTTCCATTGTAATAACGCCGAGATTCCACACGCGCTCATCAGAAGCAACATCTGAATTTACATAATCCCCTGCTGCCGCGCTTGCGATAAATGCCCCCAGACTTCCTAACATGAGCACAATACTGACCACACCTGCCGCGATCAGTCCCAAATGATGTGTTTTTTTCTTTTCCATAATTCTCATATCCTCCATACTCTCAACATATGCCCCACACGCTTCACAGTATTTTGCTTCCGGAGAGATCCGCCTGCCGCAGGCAGGACATCCTTTCTTCATCTCCGGGCGTCGCAAAAAATAGACCAGCAGGCCGATAAACGGGGAAGCGGCAAAAATGATGATCACCCACACTACGGGATCATCTCCCCGCATTTTACAATCCTGATACACCCATACGGCAAAAAAGACTGTCGTCAGTACTGCGAAAAGCACAAAACAGAAAAGCAGCATAGGAAGCAGCATGGACAAACCTTCAAATCCTCCGCTTTTCAGAAAATACAGTCCGAACCGCAGTAAAATGAGAAGAAATACAACCGCAATTCCGATACACAGAAATAACTTGTTCTGATTTTTTCTATTCATGCCAGCACACCTCTTTTCTCTATGCGGATCGTAACCGCCTCTTTCATATTTGTTTTCCTGATGCCGGCAATGGTAAGAACAACTCCTGCCAGTGCCATATACAGACAGATACCGACTGCAATGCAGGACAGATACATGTTGCTGATCAGCATAAACGCTGCCAGTCCCAGCATGGAAAACGTCACCAGATTCAGGATCATAGGCAGATACCAAAGAGGGATATCCCGTGTGGAAGACTGCTTTTTCAGCGCCGCTTCCCCCCTGCATACAGCCGCTTTCAGCTTTTTGTCCAGCTCCGGTGCGGGTTCATCTTTCAGTTCCATTGACGCGCGGATGATCTTATCCAGTTCTGTATCAAAGTTATTATCTTTCATAACCAGCTTCCTCCAATCTTTTCCTGATCAGGCTCCTGCCTTTGAACAACCGGCTCTTCACCGTGCCGGGCGGCTTTTTCATAATCCCGGCAATCTGCTCTACTGAACAATCAGAGAGGTAAAACAATATCAGCGGGATGCGTATTTTATCAGGAAGTGTCTGAATGATCCTGCCCACTTCCGTAAGCAGTTCTTTTTCAAAAATCCCCTTCTCCACATCCTCCCCGGAAGGCACCGCAGTTTCCGCTTCCGCGTCGAGACTTTGGCTGGGAGCAATCCTCTCCCTGCGCGCCCGCTTCCTTCTGTCGCTCTTCCAGAGATTATGAGCCAATGAGAAGAATAGTGCTCTGGGATTCCCTCCCCAGTCAACTGTCCAATTACTTTCCAGCGCCTTTAAAAAAATCTGCTGATATAAGTCCTCGGCGTCCGTTTTATCCATGCAGAGTTTCAGGCAGAACCGGTAGATATCCGTGCCGAACTCATCTATACATCTCTCAATTTCTCTTGCGTCCACTGCCTCACCTCCAATGCCCTTTCACTCTATATTCGTCGTCAATTTAGGCGTGGTTCATTCATTTTTAAAAATTTTTCCTGTGCACAGCGTCCGCCTAAAAAAGTTGCCGGAGCGCTTCTCCTATCCCCGCTCCGGCATTTTACATCCTCTATTCCTTTTTACATACTCCTGATCTCTTTTTGCAGATTTTCTAAAAATCTTCCCGCATGCGCCCCGTCCATCTGAGTGTGATGGAATTGAAAGGATATCGTCAGCACTGTTCTAAACAGTTTCTTTTTGTATCTCCCCCATATGATAAACGGATTGTTAAAGATACCACTGTTCATCCCAACCGCGCCGTCAATCTCCACGTTCGTAATGGCGGATGTCCCAATGACCATGCTGTCCGTCAGGTCACGATCTTTACATGTATGCGCGACCTGCGCGGTGTATTTCAGATAGTCCCGGTTAAAATGCGCAAGGTCACTGTGAAAAAGAATATCGCAGGAGCTGACCTCACCTTCCTTATTTTTTACAATCGTATTGACCGCGATCGTGTCATACTGCATGAGCCTGTCGCCCACAGGAAGAATATAAAACTCCGGTATACTCACAGCCGCTTTTCCGATACAATAATCAAGCAGCATGTTGAATTTCAGCTTTTTTCTTTTACTGAGCTTCACAAGCGGCGTCACGTCCAGTGTCTTAAAAAACGTCACCATCGGATTCGGCGCGTTCATCCACAGGTCATAAGCCGCCGCGCGCTTCGTCTTTTTCGGGTCAATTTCCTTTGCCATGATGTCCTCCCTTCAGGTTCTCTCCCTTATTGAAAAAATGTCTCTTTCAGATCATTCCCCTCTCTTTAAGCAGATCGCTAAATAATACTTTCTACCGTGTTTCTTCCTGTAGCTGGGCAAGCTGGCGCTTCAATTCTTCAATTTCTTTATTCTGTGTATTGATCGTATCCTTTTGTTTATCGAGCTTAACCTGCTGGTTGTCAATCATATTATCTTTCTGGCTCAGCAGTTTTCTCTGCGCATCGATCTCATCCTGCATCTCGTCGATCATATACTGTACGGTATTCCTGTCCAGTTCCTGCAATTCTTTTGAGAACATACCCATCACCTTCTCCGTGTTCCTGCACAGCTCATAGATTTCTTCATAATATGTCTTAAACTGTGGATACTCCCGGATCAATTTCTCGATCATTTCCGGCTCATCCACACTGAGAAACGTAAGCCATGCCTCCAACCTGTTTCTGATACCATTATTTTGCAGAATGGACTTAAAGATGTCAAGGGAAATGAATATGTATTCCTGCAAAAGATCAATCTCGATCCCGGTATTGGACTTCTGGGAGAAATAATGCAGACAGTCATGACGAAAACTGTGGAATTCCCTTGGACTTTTCTCATAAAGAATGATTGTATAGACCTTCTTGATATCCTTGTAGCTGAAACGTTTTTTCTCCTTTTCCTTCTCACTTCTGATCCGCTTATACTGCCTTAAGAGCAGATCGGATGAATAGCACGCCGCCCTTTGCCCCGGAAAATGATACCCGGATTTCTGTACCCCCAGATTAGCAATGCTATGATCTTCCAGTTCCACCACCACATCCATTACCACAAGAGACTGCTCATCTCCCAGACGCGGAGATTCCAATGGGAGAACCTTTAAAATCCTCACTTTCTGCCCCAAGATCAGAGACAGAAGTTCTTCCACACGCTCTGGTGTTGCATCAGGGTTCAAAATCTCCTTGAAAAACGTATCATAGAGAATACGCACACCTTTCTGCCCGCTGCAATAATCCAGAAACAGCTCCCGCTGTTCCTTGTTCCATTCCTGCCAGACTTTCATAAGACGGTCATTTCCTGAGATTTCATTCAGGATACTTTCCCTTGTGCGCAGCATTGGGAAATACTTTTGTAATACATTTACCATACACATTTCCTCCTTGTACGGTGTCCAGAACAATAAAACACTGGACTCAGATAAAACTACAGGTCGTCTGGTTACGTTCATCATCGGGTAAATGTTCCGAACAGGAACCTCCGAAAATGAGAAGCCTTCTCGGCATGAGTGACAGGACGGCAAGACCGCCGTCCGTATCAGTAAAGAAAGGATAACATAAAAATATGCGGAATACAAGAGCCAATGCCTTCCGTTTTTAAAAAATCTCCTCTGCGTCTTTTGGGAGCGCATGAACACGCTTTAAAAATCCATAGCTTGCTACGGATTCTTCCTCATTATAACAGTATCCCCAGTGTTCTTCCAGTTCATGCGCTGTTTCATCGAACAAGTCGCACATAATATATACTGACTGCCAGATATCTTCTATATTTCCATTGATATATGTCTTAAGAAATCTGTCCCATACATCAGCGGGCAGATAGGCTTTCAGATATTTCGACGCCTTTCCCGTTGACACCTGAAAATCTGTCTGTTGACCGACTTTCCAGTCCAAAAGCCGTACAAGCTGAGGATGGCTCCCATTATAAAGCATGCTATGTATATAGGGCACTTCTTCCCGCCACAGTCCCTTGGCGATATTGTTCAGGCACCACCAAAATTCATTGCAGCACGCCCAAAACTCCTCCTGCGACGGCTTTTTAATGCGGTAAATCTCCCACGCGGTTTTTTCCATACGATCCCTCTCCGCTGACGGTCCGGAGATGCAGTCCATGATGCCGTCTTTGTCCAAAAGAACCTTGCGCGGCTCATTCTCAGAGATATCCACTTCTTCCACCGGTACCACATGCAGGTCAAGACGGTTTCCGTCTTTGAACTGAATCAGCCAGCCATAACATTTGTCAAAATCCACACTCATACCGTTCCACTTATCCACCTCGTCCGGGCACTGCATGTACAGCCTTTCCCCGAAAATGTCGATCCAGCTTTTATCCTTATAAAAAGGCGCGTTTTCCCTCACCACATAGACAATATCATAATCCTGAAAAATGTCTTTCGGTACATTCGGATTTGTCCTTGAGCCGTTCATGTACACGGCCCGTATCCTCTCGTCATTTTCGGCGGTGCCGATGATCAGATCATACATCTCTTTTTCGCTGCGCATTTTGTTTCCCATCATCCTTTCATCCTGCTTTTACGCTCTTTCCAGACATGATACAAGATATCCTTCAGAACAAGCATGGCATCCTGCTCGTTAAAATTGTATTCCTTCTTCAATTCGTCCAACATGACATTGATCCTGAGGGTGTAGTTTGGGATATTCACTTTCGCTTGGTACTGCAGAAGGATCGGGTATTTCTTTCCCCATGCGCTCGTCCAGTCGATCTTTTCCTGCACGTCTTCCCGGGTATTGTCGATGGCCTCCTGAATCTCCTGCACATCAATGTCAAAATCAATCAGTTCATCCAGCGACATCTTGTAGAGCACTGCCATTTTCTTAGACTGACGGATATCCGGCACCGTCTCGTCCGTTTCCCACTTCGAAACCGTCTGTCTGCTCACTCCCAGCTTTTCCGCCACCTCTTCCTGCGAAAGTCCGCTCTTTTTCCTTGCGTGGAATAAATGATTCCCTAAATTCATTGCTTTTGCCTCCTCATTCATTGATGAGCTTATTATACCGTTTCACAAAGAGCGGCTCTACCAACTATCGTTGTCACATGCGCACGTTTCTTTTACATAACTCTTCTTCTCAATATTCGTTATAATCCCGTATCTTTTTCACCGCGCCGACATAATCATGAGCCGTCCCTTTGAAACTTTCCGGATTAATCGGGTGGTGGATGTTATAAAGAATACCTGTTTCTCCCGTCCTTCCCAGATCATTCTCATCCATATGCCTTTCATCAATATGCACATTGACGATCTCAAGACATACCAAAACATAGTCGTCGCCTTCCGCAATTTCTTTCTCCCACTTGAAACGGCACTCCAGATTCATAAAACATTCATCAATCAGCGGCGCATTCACCATCTCTGCTTTAACCGCGGTCAATCCGGCGGTTTTGATTTCATCTGTATCAAAACCATTATTCCTGCAAGTCGACATACACTGATCATACAAATCAGCAGACATAAAATTGATCACAGCTTCACCTGTTCCATGAAGTGTCTGATATAAATGTCCGTATTTGCTGACAGCAGAAACGATTGCAAAAAAGCCGTTTTTCCCGCCTGTAAATGTTGTCCAAGACTGCATGCAGGCGTTAGACTGTCCGTTGCTTTTATAGGAGGTTATTATGTATAGCGGCGAAGGGACAGAGACAACGAACTCCATCCAGTGAAAACCATACATCTCCATGTCCTTCATCGATTCAGGCAATGTACTGTACTTCTTTTTCATACTTACCTCCTCTTCAGAGTAGTCAAAATATACTCCCTTTAAAGTTTTTTAAAACTCTTATCTCCCTCGGCTTCCACAAAATGATTGCTGCTTGTATCCCAATACTTTTTGTATACAAAACTGTCACTGCCGTCGAAATTCAGTTGATACATTCTGAATATGACCGGAAAGTCTTTCGGCTGCCACTGTTCTTCGTATGAGTAGCAATATTTCATGCCCACCTTCTGCATCACATTGCCGCTTCTTGGATTATTTCTGTCATGTGTTGCCGTGATATAAGGAAGTCCGTCCTTTTTCACCTGTTCCACAACCGCTTTCGCAGCTTCCGTAACGATTCCCTGATGCCAGAACTCTTTACGAAGTCCGTAACCGAAATCATGGTGTTCCTCCATGTCAACTTTAATATATCCGATCGGGAAATTATCCCTTTTCAGGCAAATGGCATAGGCGTATGCCTGTGGCTCCATATATTTTGACGCATACCTCTCCTCGTAGAATTTCTTTGTCTCCCCTATGTTTTTCACCGGATACCACGGCAAAAACCTGTTGACCTCTTCGTCCTTAAGGATAAGGAAGAGTGCCTCCATATCTTGTTCTGTAAATTTTCTCAAAATCAGACGCTCAGTCTGTAATGTCGGTGTATTCATAATCTTCCTCTTTCTATACTCTGAACGAAATTACCCTTCCACCCATTTCAGATAAGGAACCAGTTCCCCATCGCATTCCGCCAGCAGGATCGTGTCATCGTCTGACTCATAGATCACCGTTCCCTCCGATAAAACCGTAGAATCCCAGTCCTGAAACTCTTCCGTCACACCGGAATCTCCTATCTCGCCGATGCGTTCCCCTTTTTCAAAGGTTTTCTCCTGCACCCAGTCTGCATCCGCGTAATTCACATAAGCCGTATCTTCATAGACAAACAGATCGATACTGCTGTCTTGCGCATACAGATTCTCCGGTGTTGGCAGTTCCGGAGACCCGGCAGTGGACTGGCATCCTGCAAGCGCAAGTGTGATCCCCGCCAAGATGCCACAGGTGTTCCACCTAATTGCTGACTCTTTTCTCATTTTTCCTGTCTCCTTTCCTGCTTTCCCGCTTTCCCTTGTTGGTTTCCCATATTGAAATGTTATCTGTGAACCGAATACAGATAATGCAGCATATCTCCGTTATAATATTGTGCAATAAATTCATCTTCTTTTCTCATACCGATAGCTCTCCACAACTCTGATAGAAGCATGATTAGGATCTCGCAGGATTCCAGCCAGATCTTGAAAATCCTCCTGTATCATTTCTCTTAAAACCAGACGTTCTGTTTCTAAAATCATTTTTCCCCCACAGACCAGCGACATAAAATTAAAGCTCATACCTTGTGCCGTGAGAAAATAATACCCCATCGGTCAGTTCCACACATAAAATAATTGTATTTTCATCGTCAAAATCATTGTGTCCATTGTCGATCCATTCATGAAAAGTTTCTCTTAGCTTCCCGGCAATTCCCCGGTTTTCCTTTTTGCCGAACCATCCCAGATTCACGCCTTTTCCATGGGCACTAAACCACTCGCCCGCTATTGCAGCAACAGGATTCTTTTCCAACTGTTTCATCTTACTTGAAAGGGCATATGTAATAACATAAAATGCACCATCTTCATAATAAGCATTTACGTTTCTTACATACGGAATTCCACCTTCTGATGTTGCCAGAGCAATAACTGTATCTTTCCCAAAACGCTCTGTCATGATTGCTTCTGCTTCTTCACTCATCCTTATCATTCCCACATCCTCCTTCTGCTTCTCTGACTCTTTCGCGGCATCGGTATATAAAGGCACTCTGCCTCTAACTGCTAAATTTCTTTAACGAGAAACATCTCCATCGGCTGTGCATACTTGGGAATATCAAGTATCAGACCACCGCAGTCTTTATATCCTGATTTTCGGTAAAAATGCTGCGCCGGTTCATCTACCTGCGTTGAAGTCAGCAGCATGCCATATCCCTGATTTTTCATATCTCTTTCCCAGTATTCCATAAGCTGGCTTCCATACCCTCTGCCACGGAATTTCTCATTGATATAAAGCATCGTGCAAAACGGTGTATTATCCCAGAAGAGATTATATCTGAGCAGACCGATCGGCTCGCTGTCTTTTAAAATTACATAGCCTCTTCTTGTCCTCACCTTATTTTCAAATTCTACTTCCGGCAGATGCTGATCCATCTGATACCAGAATGTCTTATCTGTCTTCTGTACATATCGTATTTCTACCATCCGTGTCGCCCTCCAAAATCAGAATATTCAAGCATTCTCTCAGAACCACGCCGCCTTTTCCTCCCGAAACTGCGGCTTGCCGCCATTCTCATAGGGATCGTAATTATTGAGATTGCACCCGAATTCTTTCAGAAATTTAATCTGATTCTCCGCCGTCCATTCCACAAGCGACATCCCGTCAAATTCTTCAACCCTTCCGTCATCCATCCTATTTTTAAAATACCACTCCACGACAGTCTGATCTTCTTTGTGAAAATATTGCTTAATCTCCCACACAAGAACCTTCCCTCTTGAGTTCCACTCCTTAAACCAGTGCTTCACGGCTTCGCGCCCGCAGTATTTTGGTCCCCAGCTTTCCACATAGATCACGTCTTCTGCAAATATATCGTCCATGCCCAGATCCTGCCGCCCCAGCCACATATCGAACCACAGGCGGATGATCTTCTCTCTCTTTCCCATGCTTTTTTCAATCCTTATCCCATGCCCAAATCTGACGCAGTGTTTTCACATCGTTGCAGACCGAGACGGAGTAGATTTCGTCGGTGCTCTCGTCCCATCCCACACGGAGATAGCGGGGTTCACCGTTCTCTTCCCTTTGCCAAAATCCCCCGTCTGAGCGTCAGTGCTCCTCAACGTATTTCATAAACTCAGCCGTCTTTGACCAGTATTTGATCCCCCAGTTTTCAAAGTTCCATTCTTCCATGTAATCGTTACATTCATAATCCACATAGTAGAGAATGCCATTTTGCAAAATAAAATTAGTAGGAAAATAGTCAATATTCGTTTTCGCCTCATACAGCAGTCGGCACATCTCCCTCACCTGATCCAGACAGGTTTGCGGCAGATTATCTTTTAACACAAGCTGATAAACAGTATCGCCCTCGATATACTCCTTTACGATCCGCTCCTTTTCCATATCGGTGTCCAGCATTCGCGGCATGGAAATCCCGATACTTTGCAGTCTCTTGTAATCGTTGATCTCCGCTGCCATCTTATTGCCGAACTGATAGTAGGAACAAGGCTCGTGGTGAATCTGTTTCACTACCACATATTCCTGCTCCGACTGTCCCGGTTCCGCCTGAGCGAGATAGGAATATCCGCCCTTGCCCTTCCCCAGCAATTTGAGAATTGTATATTTTCTGCCATTTACTAATACCGAATCTTCCATATTTTTTCATCCTTAACTGCATTTTTATAACTGATGGCAATACCACATTGAGACCCTGCCAAATCTTCTTTTAATTAAGGATTTTGCAAATAATATTCATTCAATATCTCTGCTAAAGCTTTTGGGTTTTCTTCATTTACAACATGGCTTGTATCCTCAATAATTTTCAATTCTGCACTTTTAATGTTTTGTGATAAATAATGTGCTGATTTTATGTTTACGCTGTCTTTCTTGCCGCAAAGAATCAGAGTGGGGCACTTAATATTTTTCACCCTATCACTGAAATCTAAATTCTTCATGGTGTTTCCTAAAGCAAAAGTGTCTTTTTTATCAAATGCCATGGTTTCAAAAATAGATTTTGGTAAAAATCTGAAAATTATATTTTGAAAACTAAATGCCATCTTCGGGACTTTATATGGCGTTCCAATTAAAACTAATGTTTTCACTTTTTGCGGGAAATCCAAAGCAAAATTCAGAGCCAAAATACCACCTAATGAAAGGCCGCATAAATGAATTTGTCCGTCAAATTCGTTACAATATTTTACAAATGAAGAATATAGATTTTCGTAGCTTGCCTCTTTCCCTTCAAGGATGGAGGATAAATTTGGACATACAATATCTTCGTTGTTTGTCATGTATGAAATTGTTTTTTCCCAACTTGTTGCTTTGTGTCCTGAGCCGTGAACAAATATTTTTGTTGCCATAAGTATCTCCTTTGAATTTTATGTTTTATTTTCCTGCCTGCTCAATCATCTTCTTCGCCAACTGCTGGAACAGGTCGGCAGTTTCTTTGTCCATCGGCGCAAGCTGTCCGATCTGTCCGGCTATCATCGCTGTTACATCGTCAATGGAAAGCGGGTTTTGTTTCTGCTCCGCCATAGTGTCCCGCATGGCTTGGAACATAGCGGCGGTCACAGCTTCTCCCGGCTGTTCCCCGTTGTCAATGTCTTTCTTAATGTCCCGCAGGATAGCAAGGAACACATTTTTGATTTTCTCTATCTCCGCTTCATGTTCCCCCATCTTCTGAGCGTTCAAAAGCTGTAAATCCTGCTTTGCTTCCGCCCGGTGTTCCGGGTGTTCTTTCATCAGGTCGGACAGGGAAGCCGTTGCCATCTCGATAAGCTGGTTTCGTGCCATTATCCCCTTTGCCGCCGTGTCCTGAAAATAAATCCGTATCAAGTCTATCAGCTTGGGAAAATTCCTGTGTTCCAACAAACGATTGAGTATTTGTACATCAACAGCACCCGTCACAAGCCCCCTCACGGCTCCCTCGGACA
This sequence comes from Candidatus Mediterraneibacter merdavium, assembly GCA_019118545.1. Classification (GTDB taxonomy): domain Bacteria; phylum Bacillota; class Clostridia; order Lachnospirales; family Lachnospiraceae; genus Mediterraneibacter; species Mediterraneibacter merdavium. The sequence goes on from DWYT01000106.1 coordinate 33,239, forward strand.
AGCCTAATTCAGAAATAT
>DWYT01000107.1 GCA_019118545.1 Candidatus Mediterraneibacter merdavium
CGGACATATTATATAAGGCTGTTGTGAGGTATCAGATGTCAGAAAGAGAAATAGAAAATCTGGTACGCACAGGTAGATCCATACCGGGCGCGAATATATTATATGCTACCGTAACGGTCTCGAAAGATACGTGGCTAGCGCAGGATGACCTTGGAAACTCTTGGTATCTGAAATAGGAGACAAAAAACAGGGAAAGTTTGGAAAGAACGCCTCTTTTCTGTACGTAAAATATACAAAAAACCACCCACATTCTATGGATTTTTGGCGATATAATCTGGTTTTTGACACTAAAAAGGGAAAAAGCTTTACAGTCCTTAGATTTACTGGGTTGTAGGGATTTTTCAAATGTTTGATCCTGCACGTTACGTTGGAAGCCTTTTTGTATCCGCACAAATCTTTTCATCTTCTTGATTGGTACGATTTTCCTAGACTATAAGCTGTGCAGGAACACAGAGAGGGTGATGGGAATGTTCTCAGAGAAATTACGGGAGCTGGACAGAAATACCGTACAGTATATGATCGATGATATGAAGGATGAGATCGACGCGCAGAGAGAGAAACTTGAGGAAAAGAAAGAACTGTTGAGTCAGAAAGATGATAAAATTGATGCACAGGAGAAACTCTTGAGCCAAAAGGATGTTGAGATCGAAAAATTAAAGCGCCAGCTCGCTCAGTTACAGTCAGAAACACTATAAAAAGGGAAAGCGCCCTGCGGGAAGAGAACCGCAGGGTATTTTTGTTTCTTGGTTGACTTCCCCGCACTGTCATGTTATATTAAGTGTACTATATGAGATAATACACTTAATACACATAGTGCACTTTGAACGCAAAATAATAATAGGAAGGGGATAGGATGATAACGATTGATTATCAGAGCAAGCTGCCGCTCTACGAACAAATCACACAGCGGTTTCAGGCGCTTATCCTAAGAGGCGTACTGAAGCCGGATTCGCAGATGCCGTCTGTGCGGACGCTGGCGGTCGAGCTGTCCATCAATCCGAACACCATACAGAAGGCGTATTCCCTGTTGGAGCAGCAGGGTTACATCTATCCGGTGAAGGGGAGAGGGAATTTTGTCTCAGACAGCTCTGTGCTTGTGCAGCAGAAAAAGGATTCGCTCCTTGATGAGTTCAAGCGGCTCGTCATAGGAGGCAAAGAACTGGGTATCCGAAAAGCCGAGTACATTCAGGTTATTGACCGCGTTTATCAAAAGGAGGAGTCACATGATTGAACTGAAAAATATTGACAAACATTTCCGTGATATCCATGCGGCGGACCATATCACGGCGTCCATCAGGGAAGGGATGATCTTCGGTCTGGTAGGCTCAAACGGCGCGGGAAAGAGTACGCTGCTTCGCATGATCAGCGGCATCATCCGGCCGGACGAGGGAGAAGTGCTCGCGGACGGCGAGCCGGTATTTGAAAACCCTGAGGTAAAGTCACAGATCTGTTTTCTGTCGGACTCGCCGTACTATTTTCCTAACGCGGATATACGGGCGATGCGGGATTATTTTACACTGGTTTATCCGACGTTTGACCGGAAGATGTTCGACACACTTGTGAAGAAGTTTAACTTGGATGAGAAGCGGAAGATCAATTCCTTCTCAAAGGGTATGAAAAAGCAGGTGTCCATCCTGCTCGGACTTTGCGCGAAGACGAAATATCTTCTCTGCGACGAGACCTTTGACGGGCTGGACCCTGTGGTGAGGCAGGCGGTAAAAAGCCTGTTCGCGGCAGAGATCATGAACCGGGACTTTACTCCGGTGATATCCTCGCACAATTTAAGGGAGCTTGAAGATATCTGTGACAGCGTAGGACTTCTGCATCAGGGCAAACTTCTTCTGACAGAGGAGTTGGACCAGATCAAATGCAATATCTGCAAGCTGCAGTGTGTGATCCCGGATACCCACAGAGAACAGGAGCTGATTCGGTCGCTGCGCATCCTGAAGATGGAGCGCTCCGGCTCGGTGCTGACATTGACTGTGCGGGGCGAGCGCGGGAGCGTACTGGAGCTGGCGCAGAAGCAGGAGCCTTTGTTTGCGGAGGCACTCCCGCTTACTTTAGAAGAGATATTTATCAGCGAAACGGAGGTGGCAGGTTATGACATCAAAGATTTCTTATATTAAACTGATCCGTGAGGATATCCGCCACAGAGGATGGCTCGCTGCCCTGACATGGCTCGCACTTGTTTTGGCGATGCCCATACACTCCATGCTCTATATAGACAGCTATCTGGGAGGGGATGACCCGAACCGCTGGACTGAGTGGGGGAAATATATTCAGGATCTGATGCCATCGATGGTCAGCGGATATCATGTTACGTATGCCGCCTATGCCATTGTTGTGCTTGGAGCGCTTGCAGCTCTTACCGATTACAGTTATATCCACTCACGGGAAAGGTCGGACTTTTACCATGCGCTTCCGCCAAAGAGGGGACAATGGTTTACGGTCAGCTATCTCTCGGGAGTTATTATTTTCGTCATCCCGTATGTGATCTGCTCTGTGTTTACCGCTCTTGCGGGTGCCGCTTATCGCATCATGACGCCGGAGATACTGGGGGAAATGGCGCTGGCGGCGGCAGGAGGCATCCTTGCATTTTTGGTGGTCTACAATGTCTGCATCCTCGCGGCGGTACTGACGGGACAGACAGTGACAGGAATCTTAGCCTCCCTTGTGATCGCAGTATACCCTGCGCTTTTATTCGGCATGATACCTATGCTTAAGTCAACATTTTTTGAAACTTACAGCTACGCAGACAGCTCTCTTTCTGATCAGCTCGCCAGATATGCTTCCCCTGCGGGAGCGTTTATCAACGCGGTCCGGGGGACGAGCCGAGGGGAGTCCCTTCCCCCTGTGCTGATCTCAGCTCTCCTTATGATCGTTGTCCTTCTGGCAGCGGCAGTCCTTCTCTACAGGATATATCCTGCGGAAGCCACGGGCAGGGCGCTTTCATTTCCGGGCACGGCTCCGGTGATCAAGGTACTGATCTGTATTCCCTCGGCGTTGTTCTGCGGGATGTTCGTCAGAGAATTTCTGGGGATCGGGGGCACGAGATGGCTGTTCCTGCTCACCCTCTTCGCGGCGGTACTCCTCTGCGGACTGATCGAGTTTATCTACCAGCAGGATCTTAAGCTGCTGCTCAAGGGTTGGAGATCATCTCTTCTGAGCATTGCTATCGTGCTGGCGGTATTGTGCGTGTTCTGGTTCGATGTGTTCGGATATGACACATATCTGCCGAAAGAAGATAAGGTGGCGAGCATGAGTATGAGCTCCTATTCCTTTACGGGATATTTTGAGTATCCTTCAGAAATGGGAAAGGAGGCGGAAGAACTCGAGACATACGGCGCATTTGCGGAAGATTTTACACCCATCTGGCGTCTGGCGGAGGAAGGGGTTAAAAATGTGGAAAACGGACTTAATCCGCAGGATATGTACAGCGGGGATATGGGCGCTGTTGATTGGGAGACCTATATCCAGACAACGATATGCTATAAGCTGCAAAGCGGAAGAAAGGTCGTCAGGGATTACTGCGTGGAGCGGGAGTCGGTCGTATCAGCGTTAGAGGAACTCTGTCAGGACGACGGCTACAGGCAGAAAATATTTCCGGTGTTTATGACAAAGGAGGAAAGTGTTGCATCGATAGCGCTGTGGGATCTCTACGGCGGGAAGACAGAGCAGATGGAACTGACAGAGGAAGAGCGCGGTGCACTTCTGGCGGCGTACAAACAGGATCTGCTGGAAGTTGATATGCGCACACTGGCGGATGCGTCTCCTGTCGGCGAGATCGAACTGTATGCGAAGGCTCCAAATAAGTCAGAAACCGCTAATGCGGGAACCGTCGATGCCCTGTCCGGAGTGGAGGCCGCGTATTCTGCGTACTGGAACGGGACTGAACCCGGTGGGATCAGCCTTGGCACACAGTATATCTATGAAGGCTTTGAGCATACGCTGGCATGTCTGGAAGATTACGGCTATACGCTGAGTAAGAAGATCGATCCCGGGGAAGTGACGCAGATGTGGGTCTATCTGCCGGAAGGGGCATTAGAGAGCGGGCAACTTGACGAGATGCTGTCGCAGCTTTCCGATGAGGCGGAATACATTTCATATCCGGATATGGACGCTGAGCTTAATGTCCGCTCACAGGAGGATATCAGTATTATCGCGGAGCATCTGAAAGCGACGGGCAACAGTTTTCTTTCAGGGAACAAGGATGCGGTATATGCGGCCGTTGACTTTAAAAAGGGGATGTCATATAACTTCACGGTAGAGTGACCTGTCTTCTGACAGTTAAATTTCCGCCCGTTTTAAAGCTAGTTTAAGCTTCGGCGCGGCAAGTGCTGTGATGATGATCTTCACGGCGTCGCCGGACAGGTAAGGAACTACGCCCAGCATAAGGGCGGATGTAAAGGAAAGCTCCATCTGCCATGCGAGCCATATAGTCCCGAAAAAGTAGCATACCGCCATACCGAGCACCATTCCCGCGATTGCCGCGCTGTTTTTCCCGGGGAAGCGCTTCATCATAAGACCCTGTATCAGCGCAAGGAAAATGAATCCGATCAGATATCCGCCGGTTGGACCGGCGAGCTTGCCGAGGCCGCCGCTGAATCCGGAAAACACGGGGAGTCCTGCCGATCCGAGAGCAAGATATACGAGGAAACAAAGGGTTCCCCCTTTTAACTCCAACAGGTAGACTGCAAGAAATACGGCAAAGTTAGTAAATGAGATGGGAACCGGACTTACAGGAAGGGGGATGCTTAAAGGTCCGAGGATACAGATGACCGCACTCATCAGTCCGATGAGTGCGATCTGTTTTGTATGGGTGGATGTTTTATTTTCTGGCATAAGTAACGCTCCTTTTTTCAGAATGGAAATATCACATAGTACAGGCTATGATGCCGCCGGATCAATGTGTTGGTAAAAGTTCTCTGGATAGTATAAAGATTTAAGAAATGCTTGTCAATTTTGCCTGAAAAGATTTTATGAAAAATTGATGAAGATAATGCTTCCCCACTCGCGCCTGTGGTATACTGAACTGGACGAGCCGCTGTACGCGGCGGCTGTAGCTTGAAGAGTAAATACCACAAGGGAAGAATGGGAATATGTTTGGCTATGTGACAATACATGAACCGGAATTGAAAGTGAAGGATTTCAAAAAATATAAGGCATATTACTGTGGACTGTGCCGCACACTTAAAGAGGAGTACGGATTTGTCGGCCAGTTGACGCTCACTTACGACATGACGTTTGCGATCATCCTGCTTTCTTCTTTATATGAGAGTGAAACGGTGCAGGAGCAGCGCCGCTGTAAAGTGCATCCTGTACGGAAACAGCTTATGCTCCGCAATGAGATCACATCCTACGCAGCGGCTATGAATGTCCTGCTGGCGTATTATCATATGGAAGACGACTGGCAGGATGAGCGGAAGGCCACAAGCCTTTTTGCAAAAAATGTGGTGAGGGGAAAGGTGCGCAGTATTATCAGAGACTATCCCAGACAGAGCAAGGTGATTCACTCAGCGCTTAAGGAACTTGCAAAGTGCGAGAGAGAGCGGAGTACGGATATCGACAGGACGGCGGGATGCTTTGGGCGGCTGATGGAGGAGCTTTTTGTATACAAAAAAGACGTCTGGGAGAGAGAACTTCGGCAGATGGGATTTTTCATGGGAAAGTTTATCTATATCATGGATGCTTATGAGGATCTCCCCGGGGATCTGGAGAAGGGGCGGTATAATCCGCTTCGAAAGCTCTGCCGTAAGGCGGATTATGAGGAGAGGATAAAGGAAATCCTGTGTATGATGATTGCGGAAAGCGCGGCGTCTTTTGAGCGTCTGCCGTGCCTTGCAGATGTAGACATTTTGCGGAATATATTGTATGATGGGGTGTGGAATCGTTATAATAAGATACAGATGAAGAAAAGCGAGGATCAGAAAAATGACCAAAAACCCATATGAGGTGCTCGGCGTATCACCGAGTGCGTCGGATGATGAGATAAAGAAAGCATACAGGGATTTGACAAGGAAATATCACCCGGATGCAAATGTGGACAATCCGCTTGCCGATCTGGCAGAGGAGAAGTTCAAGGAAGTGCAGGAGGCTTATGACACCATTATGCGCGAGCGCTCTTCGGGAAGCTCGGGCAGTTATTCTTATGGCGGAGCGGGGAACTCGGGCAGCTATGGGAGTTCGTCAGGGTACGGCGGTTACCAGAGCGGGGAGATAGATCCCAGACTTCAGGCAGCGGCAAACTATATTAACAGCAGACGCTACAGGGAAGCATTGAATACGCTGGATCAGGTGCAGGAGCGGTCTGCGCTCTGGTACTATTTAAGCGGATGCGCCAACGCGGGAATGGGCAACAATGTTCTTGCAAGGGACCACGCGGCGCAGGCGGTCAACATGGAGCCGAATAACCTGCAGTACCGCCAGCTTTTGAATCAGTTGGAGTTCAGCAGCAGGAGATACCAGAACAGTCCCTATGGCAGTGGTTACGGTATGGGAGGTTCATCCTGCGGTACGGGAAACTTGTGCTGTGATCTGTTTATCGCGGATCAGCTCTGCGAATGTATGGGAGGAGATCTGTGTTCATGCATGTAAAGGCAAAGACACTGGCGTTCGGCGGTCTGCTTCTTGCGCTTACCGTCGTATTTATGGCTCTGGGAAGCGTGATTGAGACAAGCACCCTGTTTTTACTGGCGGCGGCCTCTTTCTTCGTAGGCATCGTTATCCGGGAATTTGGACTGCGCATCGGCGCTGCATTTTATATAGCGGCTGTTATGCTCGGTTTTATTACCGCGCCGAATAAGTTTTATGTATTTACTTTTACAGCGATGGGATTCTACATCTGGGGGATTGAGGCAGTGTGGAGATGGCTGGAGAAGCGCCCGCAGTATAAGAACCGCAGAGCGATCTTCTGGATGGCGAAATATGTGATTTTTAATATTGTATATATCCCGGTTGTGTTCCTTTTCCGCGATTTGCTCTTTGGTCAGGCGATATCGGACACGGTTTTGATCGGCGTACTGGCAGGCGGGCAGATCGGACTTTTTGTATATGACAGGGCATATGAATATGTTCAGGCACATGTGTGGGGAAGACTGCGGGGCAGGATTCTTTTTTAAATAAAAAGGATGAGCCACGTTTCCGTGGCTCAAAGGGGGAAAAAGTTTATGAAAAAGTGTTCTTCTTCAAGAACACTTATAGTATAAATAATAGTTGTGTAAAAAGTGTGATGAACTTTTGAATGGATTATGAACAATCTTTGAAAAGTATTTCTTGAAATCTCCCTTTTAAAGAGTTATATTAGTATCTGTAAAAGGAATAAATCTTCGGGGTCGGGTGCAAGTCCCAACCGGCGGTATAGTCCGCGACCCGCTTATAGAAGCGGCTGAACCGGTGACTTTCTCATATGAGGGAGAATTCCGGTACCGACAGTATAGTCTGGATGAGAGAAGAGATTCGTTTTTATCAGGTCAGAGGATCAGATAAGAATACTGTAAAAATGAGGAATGACCCCGGATGTTTCATCCGGGGTTTTTTATATCCGTGTGCCCGGTAAAGTTGGCCTATGATATAAAAAGCACTCTGTGCAGGATTTCCGGAAGATTGCCTTTTCACAACAAAATGTGCGCGCAGCGCAGAAGAAAAGGAGAGAAAAATATGGAAGCAAAAACAACAGTACAGACAACTCAGAGAAGCAAAGTAAAGGTGATCGTGCAGGTGGGTATGCTGGCAGCAATATCCATCATCCTGATGCTTTTCGAGTTTCCCCTGCCGTTTGCCCCTTCGTTTTATGAGATTGATCTGAGCGAAGTGCCTGTGATGGTCGGATGCTTTGCGCTCGGGCCGCTGGCGGGAGCAGCAATTGAACTGGTAAAGATTCTGCTGAACTTTGTCGTTACGGGAACAGACACTGCGGGTGTCGGAGAGATGGCGAATTTCATCATCGGATGTGCTCTCTGTGTTCCGGCGGGAATCATCTACAAGAGAAACAGCACAAGAAAGAACGCCCTTATTGGAATGATAACGGGCGTGTTGGTGATGACCGCTGTGGGATGTATTATTAATGCCTTTATACTTCTCCCGGCATATTCCGCTGCTTTCGGAATGCCCATCGACGCGCTGGTAGGGATGGGAACAGCGGTCAACCCGGCTATCAACAGCCTGACGACATTCGTTATATTTGCGGTGGCTCCGTTTAACCTGTTGAAAGGTGTCATCGTGTCAGTTGTCGTATTTCTTATCTATAAGAAAATTAGTCCGGTATTTCATATGCACTGAGCCTTTTGAACCTCGCGGCAGGTCTACGTTCCGCTTGGCTCGTTGCTCGCGGAAATAAAATAGTTGACAATATTTAATTCATATAATACAATACTCTTCGTAACATTTTTGTAATATCTGTAATATATATGAAAATATGAGCATATATTTTAAATATATCCGTAAAGATATTGCAATGAAATGTTTAGAGGAGGAGTATATGAGATATAATCAGAAGAGACGTATCCTGCTTACGGCGTATGCAGCCGCAGTAAGTTCTGTGCTGATGACAGGGTTTACAAGTATGGCGGCGGAAGTCAGGACAGATACGTCCAAAGCTAATATTGAAATACAGTCTTTTGGATGGAATTTATCCGGAAACACAGGAGGAATCTGCGGGGAAGTATTCGGAGATACGAAGGAAACTGTAGAAGAAGCGCATGAGGCATACCTCGTTAAAATGGAAGAGGAGAGAAAAGCCGCAGAAGAAGCAAAGAGACTGGCAGAGGAGCAGGCAGCCGCACAGGCGGCGGCAGAAGCAAAAGCGGCCGCGGACACAGAGCTTTTAGCGGCGCTGATTTTCTGTGAAGCGGGGAACCAACCCTATGAGGGACAGGTAGCCGTGGGTGCCGTAGTCATGAACCGTGTGCGAAGCGGCTCTTACCCGAATTCAATCAGCGAAGTGATCTATCAGTCCGGGCAGTTTACCCCGGCGATGACAGGATGGCTTGATTCTGTGCTCTCCAGCGGCGGGTATACAGACTCCGCCAGACAGGCGGCGCAGGACGCGCTGGCAGGCAGCAATCCGGTGGGAGACTGCCTCTATTTCAGTACCGGCGGGTATGGTATGCAGATTGGAGATCACTATTTCCATTGAGGACATCAGACAGATTTCTGATGAAAGACGGGCATTATGAGGATATCATCCCGCATTATTATCTTCTGTAAATAGAATAGGATCAAATACTATGGAAGCCTTTTCCAATGATCTCGCTTGTATTTGAGATCAGGATGAAGGCTTCTTTGTCATTTTCACGGATAAAATTACGGAGCCGTACAGCCTGTACGCGGTTTAGCGCGGTGAAAATGATGTATTTGTCCTTTCCTGAGTAAGCGCCCTTTGCATGACATACGCTGGCGCTGCGGTTAAGTGTATGGACGATAAAATCACAGATCGGCTCGGGGTGATCGCATACTACATTGAAATATTTAGAGAGATTAAAGCCTTCGATAAAGTTATCGATCATAAAGGAGCGGATCGCCAGACCAAGGAGGGAATAGAGGCCTGTCTCAATATCAAAAATAAAGAAGCCTGCGCCTGTGATCAGGGCGTCTGATATGAGCAGCGCCCGCCCAATGTCAAAGCTGGAATATTTCTTGAGAATCATGGCGACGATATCCGTTCCGCCACTGGACGCGCCGATGTTAAAGAGGATGGCTGAACCAAGGGCGGGAAGGGCAATGGCAAAGCACAGTTCCAGCATAGGCTGGTTTGTGAATGGACTGCTCATCGGATAGATCCTCTCTAAAGCAGAGAGCGCGAATGAGAGAAGAATGCTGCAGTATGCGGTTTTTGCGGCAAATTTCTTCCCCAGTACAAAAAGGCCGATCACAAGGAGAAGCATACTCATGATCAAATTGAAGTCTCCGGCGGAGATTACGCCGGATTTTGCGATAAGCACCGCAAGACCTGTGATGCCTCCGAATGTAAAGTTATTGGTAAATTTAAAAAAATAGGTTCCGAATGCAATGAGAAGAGTGCTGAAGGTCAGCATAAAAAAATACTGAAAGCGGTTTTTCATAAATGCCTCCTGTGTTTTCTTTTGTTTCGACGGAAAACATTAAATGTAATAAATATCTAAAACGAATTGTAATCTCTGGAATATGAAAAGTCAACGCATTAAGAGTGGATTGTCAGGAAAAACTAAGGCTTAGAGCTATTGTTCGCGAGAACAGCATTTGTGGAGGATATCAGTTATGGAGAGACATTTAGCGATCACAGATATATACGCGCGAGAGATTCTTGATTCACGGGGAAATCCCACCATCGAAGTGGAAGTATTGGCAGGAGAGGACACTGTCGGCAGAGCTTCGGTCCCGTCAGGAGCCTCTACGGGGAAACATGAGGCGGTGGAGCTGCGTGACGGGGAATCACGCTATGCTGGAAAAGGCGTGGAGCAGGCAGTGGAAAATGTAAACAGCCGTCTCGCCCATGCGGTCATAGGGAAGAATGTTTTTGAACAGGAGGAGATCGACCGGGCACTGATTCGTGCAGACGGAACCGAGGACAAAAGCGCTCTGGGCGCGAACGCGTTGCTGGGAGTGTCCATGGCGGCGGCAAGGGCAGCGTCCGCCGCGCTGAAAATGCCGCTTTACCGTTATCTGGGCGGCGTCCGGGGGAAAACAATACCGGTTCCCATGATGAACATTCTAAACGGGGGAGTCCACGCAGACAACACGCTGGATATTCAGGAATTTATGATTGTCCCGGTAAAGGAGACCACCTTCCGGGAGCGTCTGCGCATGTGCGCGGAAGTTTACCACTCTTTAAAGTCTGTGCTAAAAGGAAAGGGTATGTACACGGGCGTTGGAGATGAGGGCGGCTTTGCCCCGGATCTTAAGGACACAAGAGAAGCTCTTCGTATGATAAGAGACGCGGTGGAGCATACCGGCTACCGCATGGGGAGAGACATTAAGATTGCTCTGGACGCGGCGGCGTCAGAACTCTACAACGCAGAACGGGACAGCTACATTTTCCCCGGCGAGAGCAGGAGCCGGGGCAGCGAGATCATAAGGAGTACACAGGAGATGACCGCTTTCTATGAGGAGCTGATATCAGAATTTCCCATTTGTTCTATAGAAGATCCCCTTGATGAGGAAGACTGGGACGGCTGGAAGCTTCTGACAGAACGGATCGGCAGCAGGGTGCATCTTGTGGGCGACGATCTCTTTGTGACAAATACAAAAAGGCTGACAAGGGGGATTGAAATGAAAGCGGCGAACGCAGTGCTCATCAAAGTAAACCAGATCGGTACGCTGACAGAGGCCTTTGAGACGATCAGGACGGCGCAGGAGGCAGGATACCGCACGATCATCTCCCACAGATCCGGAGAGACGGAGGATACGTTTATTGCAGATATTGCCGTGGCATTTGGCGCAGGGCAGATAAAGACGGGAGCGCCTTGCCGTTCTGAGCGCGTGGCCAAGTATAATCAGCTCCTGAGGATAGAGGAGAACTTAGAGAAGTCAAAGACTCCGGTGCAAGCATGTGGGACGTCAATCTAGCAGCGATGCAGGCACCGGGGTATTAGACCTCGCGGCAGAGCAAAGTACAGCGGGATAAGGTATTAAAACCTTGTTAAGACAGGACGGCGGGCGGGTTGCGCTTTCGCCGTCCTGCTGATATACTTGTAGACAGCATCCATCCGTATACAGCGAGGCGTTAAGAATTTCAGAACTGCATGCTGTGTGGAGCAGGGCAGAGAGGAGAAAACAAAGATGAATACAAAGGCAGAGAAGGCATTGGACTATCATAAAAAAGGATATAACTGCGCGCAGGCAGTGGCCTGTTCTTTCTGTGAAGAATTCGGAGTAGACGAGGAAACCATGTTCCGCATCGCGGAGGGGTTCGGACTGGGAATGGGCATGATGGACATGTGCGGGGCCGTGACAGGCATGCTTATGGTCATCGGCATGGAGAACAGCATCGGAAAGCCTGAGAACGGAAAACTGACCAAGGCGGATACATATAAGAAGGCGAGAGAGTATGCGGCGAAGTTTAAGGAGAAGAACAGTACCTACTACTGCCGTGAATTAAAAGGTGTTGAGAGCGGGACACCGATCGTAAGCTGCGATCAGTGTATATTAGATGCTGTGGCGCTTACAGAAGAATATCTGGCGCAGAAGTGAGGGAGGAATTGTATGATGTATGAAAAATTGTCAAAGAGGGCACTGTACTGTATGTATGTGGCAGGAATCATAACGGGAGCGGTTGTTCTGGCCATTCTTGGGGCGGCAGGAATCTTTTGGATCTTCCCGCAGGATATTACTGTTGGAAAATGGATTTTGCTCATCCTTGCGGCTCTGACACTGGCGGACGTGCTGATCAGTCCTTATTTCCGTTATCACCGCTACAGGTACTGCATCAATGATGAATGTATTGACGTGATCGAGGGATACCTGTTCGTGAAACGCAACATCGTTCCCATCGAGAGGTTACATAAGCTCCAGACAAAGAAGGGTCCCATTGACCAGATGTTCAAGGTGGCCAAGATGGTAGTGACCACAGGCGGCGGCGATGTGACGCTCTCTTTCCTTGAAGAGGAGAAGGCAGAGCGGCTTGCGGAGAGCCTGCGCAAGAGGATCAATGAGATCGCGGCAGAACAAAGAGAAGAACAGAGGGCGTACTATGGAAGAGAATAAAAGGTTTCGCAATCATATATCAATCATTGTGGAGCAGACAGGCGGCATACTGATCGCTCTTTTGATTATTTTAGTGCCTCAGCTTCTGGAGAATATCAGAGATATCACGGACATTACGGAGGCGGGCATGCAGCTTCTGAGCGGAAAAGGCATGCTGGTTAATCTGGGGATTTTGCTGGTTCTGTTTGTGATTGTGGGATGGCAGGTGCTTGTATGGGCAAGGACATATATATCCATTCAGGAAAATGCCATTGTGATAGACAGAGAAACATTGAACAGAAAGAAGGATACAATTGGAATCCGCAATATATCCAATATCAATATGGAGCAGAATCTTTTTGAGATGCTTATCGGGACATGTAAGCTGAAACTAGATACAAACAGCCGTTCCACTGCGGACAGCACGGATGTAAAGATCGTGTTGAAGAAAGAGGCTGCCCTGCGTTTTAAGCAGGAGATTGAGGGACGGATGCGGGAAATATACAGAGAACGGTGGGACAGAGCGAGGGCAACGGCGACATCTGAGGAAAGGAAAGCTCTGCTTTATGGGCAGTTTCACGACCATGGCACAGTCCCGGCTTCATCAGAGGAAGCAGCGGGATACTTCGGAGAAATGCAGGCAGAGGGAATGCAGGCAGGGGAAATACTGGCCGGGGAAATGCAGGAAGAGGAGTTCGATATTCGTGCTGATTTTGGCGAAATTTTACAGCACGGACTTTTTTCCATCAACATTATATCACTGGTGATCCTGATCCTCGGTGTTGCGGGAACTGTCACCACAGTCATAAGTATTCTGAATGAACCGGATCTGATGCAGTCGGTTCTTGGCGCGGCATCTGGCATCATCGCTGCGGTGATCGTTGTATTTTCCGCCTTGTGGGATACGGTAAAGGATTTTGTGAGATACTATGATTTTCGGACAAAACGGGCGGGAGATAAGCTTCATATCAAGTACGGCTTGTTCAAGAAAATTGAATACACGATCCCGGTTGACAAGATACAGGCATTGAAGATCAGACAGTCCTTCATCGCCAGAATAGGGAAACGCTACATGGCAGAGATCGTCAATGTGGGAATGGGCGACGATCAGTCAGAGAAAGATTCCTTTCTGATTCTTTATGGGACAGAGGAGAGGCTGAAAGAACGTCTGCATATTCTGCTCCCGGAATTTTCCGGTGCGGCGGAGCTAAAGACAGAGCGCCTTCCGGCTTCTGTGTGGGCGGCATGGGCGGTTCCGGGCGCGGTATACACATTGTGCGTCATTGCGCCGACAGTGGCGGCATATGTGATCTTCAACAGGGAATATACGATGTGGGTCTTGATTGCCGCAGCAGTTTTGGAACTGTTCCTTTTATTGGGAATGGTATTAAAATACAGGACAGACGGCACAGGAGCTGGAAAAGAATTCCTGAAAGTGTCGAGGGGTTACTTTGGACGGAACTATCTGGCAGTTCGATATCAGAATATCCAGTATGTAAAGTTCTCCCAGAATCCGGTGGCAAGAGCCTTCGGCCTGAAAAAGGGAGAGGCACATCTTCTGGCAGCTTCCATGAATTCCACACACGCTATTCCATATTTTAAAAATGATGTGGATGAAAAAATAAAAAAAGGAATGCTTGCTTATCCTAAGCGTGTGATATGATAACAGAAAACGGAGGGATTGTCTGTGTGTGATGTAAAAAAATTTGAACAAATTTATCAAGAGATAGAAACACTCCAGCCAGAGGATACAATGCAGCTTGTTCTGGAAGCAGAGACGGAAGATCAGAGAGCATTTTATGAGATGGTCGGAGACTTCCTTTTGCAGTTAAGACAGAAAAAAGCAATAGAAGGGAATCTGTTTTAGTGAAAAAATATATAGTGATAGCCGGTGTAAATGGTGCGGGAAAGTCTACTTTGTACCAGACGATACCGGGACTGAAGGCTATGCCAAGGGTTAATACAGATGAGATTCTAAAAGGATTTGGAGACTGGAGAAATATACAGGATGTTATGTGTGCCGGTAAGATCGCGGTGCGAAAAATGTCAGAGTATTTTTCTCAAGGCGTGACTTTTAATCAGGAAACTACGCTCTGTGGAAAAACAATCATCCAGACTATTCAAAAAGCGAAAGCCTTAGGGTATTGTGTGGAGGTACATTATATAGGAGTAGAGACCCCTGATATTGCAAAATCAAGAGTTGCGTTGCGCGTTCAGCGTGGAGGGCATGGGATACCGGAAGCGGATATTGAAAGAAGATTTACAGAAACATTCGTAAACATGAATAAAATATTGCCCATATGTGATCTGGTGATTTTTTACGATAATACAGAAAAGTTCAGAAGGTTTGCGATTTATCGTAATGGGAACCCCGCGAGGATTTCCCAGAGAGTACCCGATTGGTTCAAACAGCTAAAGCTATAATAAGCATAATAATTACAGACAAGGAGATCAGACATGAGTATACACGACCTTACAGCATATGAAGTGATACAGGAGAAAGGCCTCTCGGATCTAAGATCCGAAGGTGTCCTTCTGCGCCATAAAAAGACAGGGGCGAGGGTGCTCCTTATGGAAAATGATGATGAGAACAAGGTGTTTGCCATCGGCTTCCGCACTCCACCCTCAGACAGTACGGGAGTACCCCATATCATGGAGCACTCTGTTCTTTGCGGTTCCAGAGAGTTCCCGGTGAAGGATCCTTTTGTGGAGTTGGTAAAGGGGTCTCTTAACACATTTTTGAACGCGATGACTTACCCGGACAAGACAGTGTACCCTGTGGCGAGCTGCAATGACAAGGACTTCCAGAATCTGATGCACGTTTACATGGACGCCGTATTTTACCCGAACATCTATCAGCATGACAAGACCTTCCGTCAGGAGGGATGGAGCTACAAGTTGGACGCGCCGGACGGGGAACTGGCGATTTCCGGCGTTGTATATAATGAGATGAAGGGCGCATTCTCATCCCCTGAGGGAGTGCTGGACCGTGTGATCATAAATTCCCTCTTCCCGGACACATCCTATGCCAATGAATCCGGCGGGGACCCCGAGGTGATCCCGGAGCTGACATACGGACAGTTCCTTGATTTCCACAGAAAATATTATCATCCGTCCAACAGCTACATCTATCTGTACGGAGACATGGATATGGAGGAAAAGCTGAGATGGCTGGATGAAAAATACCTCTCAGACTTTGATAAGACCGAGGTAGACTCTGCCATCAGATATCAGGAGCCGTTCGCTGAGATGAAGGAGATCGTGCAGGAGTATTCTATAGCGGGCGATGAAAGTGAGACGGATAATACCTATCTTTCTTACAATAAGGTGATCGGGACATCTCTGGATGAGAAACTCTACCTCGCATTTCAGATACTGGATTACGCACTTCTGTCAGCGCCGGGAGCGCCCCTTAAGAAAGCGCTTCTTGACGCGGGCATTGGAAAAGATATTATGGGTTCTTATGATAACGGAGTGTACCAGCCTGTTTTCTCCGTCATTTCTAAGAATGCGAACATAGAGCAGAAGGAAGAGTTTATCCGCGTGATCGAGGATACGCTTACTGATATTGTCAGGAACGGAGTGGATAAGAAAGCGCTCCGTGCAGGGATTAACTATCATGAATTCCGTTTCAGAGAGGCGGATTTTGGAAACTATCCAAGAGGACTGATGTACGGACTTCAACTGTTCGACAGTTGGCTCTATGACGAGGGAAAACCATTTATCCATATAGAGGCAATTCCCACATTTGAGTTCTTGAAAGGTCAGGTGGAGACAGGGTATTTTGAAAAACTGATCCAAGAATACCTGCTTGACAACACACACGGAGCGATCGTAATTATCAGGCCGGAGAAGGGACGCACCGCGCGGATGGACAGGGAGTTGGCAGAGAAGCTCAAGGCTTACAAAGAGAGCCTTTCCGCTGGTGAGATCGAAGCATTGGTCCGTTCCACAAAAGAACTGGAGGAGTATCAGGAGGAAGAGTCCTCTCCTGAGGATCTGGCGAAGATACCTGTGTTAAAGCGGGAAGATATCTCCCGCGAGACCGCGCCTGTCTATAATGAAGAGACGGACGCGGACGGTGTGAAGCTGGTACACCATAATATAGAGACAAATGGCATCGGCTATGCGACGCTCATGTTTGATCTCTCCGGCATCCGCGAGGAACTTCTTCCCTATGTGGGAATCTTACAGAGCGTCCTCGGCATTATTGATACGACAAACTATGAGTACGGCGAACTGTTCAATGAGATCAATGTACACACAGGCGGCATCGGCACATCTTTAGAGCTTTACGCAGATGTGACGAAAGTGAAGGAAAAAGAATTCCGCGCGACATTTGAGATGAAGGGCAAGGCGCTCTATCCGAAGCTGGACGTGCTCTTCTCTATGATGCGCGAGATACTGATGGAATCAAAGCTGGACGATGAGAAGCGGTTAAAGGAAATCCTTGCGATGCTCCGTTCCCGGCTCCAGATGTCTTTCCTCTCTTCCGGGCATACGACGGCAGCGCTGCGTGCATTGTCCTACACATCGCCGATCGCCAAGTTTAAGGACGATACGGACGGCATCGGATTCTATGAGGTCGTTAAGGCTATCGAGGAAGACTTTGAAGGGCATAAGGAAGAACTGATCCGTAACCTGAAAATGATTGCAAAGAAGATTTTCCGCGCAGACAATCTGATGGTAAGCTATACATCGCCAGAGGAAGGACTGGCGCCGATGAAAGAAGCGTTCTCTGTCGTGAGAAACGGATTAGGCGACAGCACAGCGGAGGGAGGCAATGCCGACGCAGACAAAGTGGGGCGTGATGTGCAGATATCAGGAGCGTCGGCCTCAGAGGAAGCTGCATTAGAAGCGGCATCGGAAGACGCCTGCATTATCCACTGTACGAAGCGCAACGAGGGATTTAAGACTTCTTCGAAAGTGCAGTATGTGGCAAGAGCCGGGAATTTCATTGACGGCGGCGCGGATTACACGGGTGCGCTCCAGATATTGAAGGTCATTTTAAGCTATGACTATCTGTGGCAGAATGTCCGCGTAAAAGGCGGGGCTTACGGCTGCATGAGTAATTTTAACCGCATTGGTGAAGGGTATCTTATTTCATACCGCGACCCGAATCTTGAGAAAACGATTGAAGTATACAAAGGCGTTGTGAATTATCTCGAGAACTTCGACGTGGATGACCGCGACATGAACAAGTTTATCATCGGAACGATCAGCAATATAGACCGTCCTATGAACCCGGCGGCAAAGGGAAACCGTTCCATGAACTTGTATATGAACCACGTGTCGGAAGAAATGCTGCGAAGAGAAAGAGACGAGATCCTAGACGCGGATCAGAGCGATATCCGCGCGCTTGCCAAGGTCGTGCGCGCCGTGCTGGAGGCAGAGCTTTTGTGCGTGATCGGCAGCGAGGAGAAGATCGAGGAGCAAAAAGGTCTGTTCATGGAAGTAAAGACATTGAGCTGATGTCTGTAGAGGAGAATAATATGTCAGAGAATAAGATACAGAAAGTTTCATCACCCCTCATACGGCTGCCTCATGTGCGTTCTTTCGGCGTGATCGGGGATCCGGGTTGTGAGGGGTTGGGAACTTATAATATGAAGGTTTATGCAGGAGCGTTGGAAGAGACGGCGGAAGATGACATCACGCTTATCGCGGGGGATATGGTTCCCACAGGTACAGGGCATTATTACCGCATGGTAAATGATCTTACAGAGATCATCGCGCAAAATGCCGTCTATGTGCTGCGCGGTAACCATGATACCGGAGCTTACGGAGACTATTACGGACTGCACAATTATGCGATTATTGCAGATGGTTTTACAGTGATCGTGCTGGACAACGCCATGCGCACGTTCGAGGAGGAAGGATTAAAGCTCTTATCCGAGGTGCTTGCCATGCCCGAAGTGACACAGGCGGTCATTGCTTTCCACATCCCGGTGCCGAACCATTTTATCCCGAATTCTGTTTCAGAGGAAGAGTACAGGCGGCTTAAGGCGGCTTTTGAGCCGTGGAAACACAAGGTGAAATATCTGGTGTGCGGTCATGTCCACTCCCGGTTCGTGGATGAGATCGAGGGAATCCCGCTGATCTGCAGCGGCGGAGGGGGCGCCATGATCGAGGATGTGTCCGAAGAGATCCGCGCCTGTGATGTTGACCACCATGTTGTTCATTTCTCTATGGACGGGGAAGAACTTACATGGAGATTTCAAGATCTGCCCGACGGATGCTACGCGGCGGAGCGCAGAGACGGCATCCTCAAGGAAAAGCTGGAGGAGACCGTAAAAGCTGAGCTGATGGCACATTTGAAATATCTGAACTTTGCCGACCGGGCGCGCAGGAGAGGCATGGATAAGATCGCGAATCTTTTTGAGGCGCTGGCTGATTCAGAATATTATCATGCCCGCAATTTCTATTCTGTCCTTGAGAAGCCGTCTGCCTTCATGGAGTCGGTCGGGAACTTTGTAAAGGGTGAAACCTTCGAGTACGAACAGCTTTACCGGGTACTGGGCGATTATGCAAAGTCAAACAGCGCGCCGTTATCTGAACAGGCGTATCAGGCGGCTGCCGCGGCGGAGAAGGTTCACGCGAAACTGCTTTCCGAGGCATCGGATATGGAGAAGTTTAAAGAAGAGCAGGTGCTCGTGTGCCCGATCTGCGGTTACGTCATGTGCGGGGAGGAGATTCCCGAGAGATGCCCTGTGTGCGGCGGCCCGGCGAGGCAGTTTAAGAAGTATGAAGTTTAAAGAGAGGACTATTTAAGGAAAATTCAGTTTTTTATTAAGAGGGCGTCTTTTTCCGGTTTTGTGCTGGAAAAAGCAGAAACGAGAAAAGCAGATGGGGAAAATATATGAGAGAAAATTTTAGATCCGGGTTTGCCACACTGATCGGCAGACCGAACGTAGGAAAGTCCACATTGATGAACCGGCTGATCGGACAGAAGATCGCGATTACGTCCAACAAGCCGCAGACCACGAGAAACCGTATCCAGACTGTGCTTACAACAGAGGAGGGACAGATCGTGTTTGTGGATACGCCGGGTATCCACAAGGCAAAAAATAAGCTGGGCGAATACATGGTGAATATCGCCGAGCGTTCTTTAAATGAGGTGGACGTCGTGCTCTGGCTCGTGGAGCCGTCCACGTTTATCGGGGCGGGCGAGCGCCACATTATCGACCAGCTTAAAAAGGTAAAGACGCCTGTGATCCTTGTCATCAACAAGGTTGACATGGTGAAAAAGGAAGACCTGCTCCCGGCGATCGACCTGTACCGGAAGGAATATGATTTTGCAGAGATTGTACCTGTATCCGCGCGGAGCGGAGACAATACAGACGAGCTTGTGAAGGTGATATTAAACTATCTCCCATACGGGCCGCAGTTCTATGACGAGGAGACGGTGACTGACCAGCCGGAGCGCCAGATTGTGGCGGAGCTCATCCGCGAGAAGGCGCTGCACAGCTTAAATGAGGAGATCCCTCACGGCATTGCTGTTGCCATTGACCGTATGAAGATGGAGCGCAAAGTCATGCACATCGACGCTACCATCATCTGCGAGAGGGATTCTCACAAAGGAATCATCATCGGAAAGCAGGGTGCCATGCTTAAGAAGATCGGCAGTACGGCGCGCTATGAGATCGAGAGGCTTTTGGACTGTAAGGTGAACTTAAAGCTGTGGGTCAAAGTACAGAAGAACTGGAGAGACAGCGATTACCTGATGAAGAACTTCGGGTATAGGGAAGATGAACTGTAAAGAATAAAAAACAGCGATGTCAAGGCATATTTCTTTAAAAGCCTATGGTATTTTTTATACAGTATAGTCGTTTCGGAAATCGGAGAACCTATTATATATCAAAGGGAATTGTCCGACGCGGGCAGTCCCGGACACATATGAAGAGGTGGAGCGATGAGCGAAATGTACTGGGAGCAGTTTATGACAACAGGAAGCGTGGCAGATTATCTTACCTATAAAATGGGACAGCAGGATGCTGTGCGGGACAAGGGAATGAATGGCCGTATTCAGGACGGTCAGACAGGGAGAGGAGAACGTGAATCAGATCGTACTGACGGGCATGGTGCTCTCCACGATGCCGGTAGGGGAATATGACCGGAGAGTGGTCATACTGACAAAAGAACACGGGAAGATATCAGCGTTTGCAAAGGGATCAAGGCGCCCCAACAGTCCGCTGGTGGGCGCGGTGAATCCCTTTTCCTTCGGAGAATTTACGGTGTACGAGGGACGAACCTCTTATACGATCCAGTCCGTTGTTATCTCCAATTATTTTGCGGAGTTGAGAGAGGACATGATCGGGGCGTACTACGGATTTTATTTTCTGGAGTTTGCCGATTATTATACGAAAGAATTTAACGATGAGCGGGAGATGCTAAAGCTGCTCTATCAGACTTTGCGGGCACTGATCAATCCCCATATTCCAAATCAGCTCATCCGCTACATATTTGAACTAAAGGCGCTGACCATTAACGGGCAGGCGCCGCAGGTCTTTCAATGTATTACCTGCGGGGATAAAGACAGACCGACAGTGTTCAGCGCCTCAAAGGGCGGACTCGTGTGCAGTGAGTGCAGCGGCGGAGTGATCGACGGCATGATACTGAACAACTCCACATTATATAGCATGCAATATATAGAATCCAGCAGTATCGAGAAGCTATACACATTTAATGTGACGGAAAAAGTGCTGGCAGAACTGGGGAAAGTCATGGAACGGCTCATGGAAGTGTATGTGGGAAAGAAATTTAAATCATTGGAGATACTGGAGACTTTATTATAGAAAACTAAAATGCGGTCATATGACCGCATTTTTGATTGACATCTTTAATATGCAATAGTATACTTTGCGTATAGAGCAAAGAGGTGATGTAACCTGTGCAATACAGCTGAAAAGAAAAAAATAGAGGGTTTTCTTCGAGAGGTGAGGAAGCTTGCGCAAAAAAGAGATTTTGATTTTGTGCCCCGCAGAAAGAACCTGTTAGCTCTGTCAAAGTATGGACTTACGGTATATGATGCGAGAGAGATTTTGGCAGAATTAAAATCAGAGGATTACTATAAGGGACCCAAAAAGGATTTTACAAAGCCGGGAGAGATTTGGGAGTTTAAGAGACAGATCAATGGTACGTGGTTTTATATTAAACTCAAGATTGTGGAAAATGCAGGAT
>DWYT01000012.1 GCA_019118545.1 Candidatus Mediterraneibacter merdavium
ACAAAAGATGTTAAAGGTATTTCTTGTAGAAGATGAAAGTGTGATAAGAGACGGACTGCGGGATAATATCCCGTGGGAACAATACGGATATCAGTTTGTAGGAGAGGCTGCGGACGGGGAGATGGCGCTGCCGCTGATCCGTAAGACAAGGCCCGACGTGCTGATCACGGATATAAAAATGCCGTTTATGGACGGACTTTCCCTGAGCAAGATCGTAAGCGGGGAATTTCCGAAGATGAAGATCATCATTATCAGCGGATATGATGACTTCGAGTACGCGCGTCAGGCGATTGAAGTCGGTGTAGAGCAGTATCTCTTAAAACCGATCACAAGACTAACTTTGAAAAAGACGCTGCTTGAACTAAAGGAGAAGATCGAGCAGGAGCAGGACAAAAGTGATTATCAGATGCAGTACCAGAAGGAGATGCACGTGTATGAGCAGTTTGCGCGGAGAAGATTCATGGAAAAGGTGCTCACGGGCGCTCTTTCCGTCAAGGAAATCTACGAGGGAGCGGCGGAGCTGTCGCTGGAGCTGACCGCGTCCTGCTTTAACCTGCTTTTCTTCTATATACAGGAAAAGAACATGGGACTTTCAGAGGAAGGACTGGAAAACTATATGAGAAAGCAGGAGGAGGTTCTGCACTATTTCCTGCGGCATCCGCAGTACATCCTGTTCCGGTGGAATGCCAATTCTTATGGAATCCTCGTGCGCTCCGAGCCTGCGCAGATTGAGGAGCTTACAGATAAAGGTCTGGCGCATATACGGGACTTCTGTATTCAACAGGAAGATCTGGAATGGTATGTGGCAGTGGGAAATCCGGTGGAGCGCTTAAGCCTTCTGCCGGAATGTTACCGGGAGGTCAACCACTATTTTGCGTACCGTTTCATCACGCCGGGTCTGCATGTGCTTACAGGCGCTACGTTAGGAGATCATCTGTCCTCGCAGGAGGAGAGGAGCATTGACGATGTAGATCCCGCTACCATGGCTCAGGAGGTGATAAAGGATTTTCTTGAGAAGGGAAACAGCATAGAGATTCCGGACTTTGTGGAGTCTTATCTGCAAAGTATCAAAGAGGCATTAAAATCGAGGATGTTCCGGGCGTATGTGATCCTTAACATCCGTTTTACGACGGCGGCATATATGGAATCCATCGGCGTGGGGAAGGAGGAGTATACAGAAAGACTGGGCGACCATGCCTCAGAGATGAATCTGGAACCGGGGGAAGTATCGGCATGGTTCTCCCACATGCTTCACGCGGCCATCGAACTGCGTGACCGGGAGAGCAGCAGCCGCAACAGAAAAATGATTGAAAAAGCGTTGGATTACATTGATAAAAATTATACGGACGACAGCCTCTCCCTTAACAAAGTGGCGGCAGAGGCGGAGGTAAGCGCGAACTATTTGAGCGCGGTGTTCAGCCAGAGCATGAAAAAGACCTTTGTCGAGCATGTCACGGCAAAGAGGATGGAGCGGGCGAAGAAGCTTCTCAAAAGTACAGACCTTTCCGCAGGGGAGATCGCGGCGGAGGTCGGATATAAGGATTCTCATTATTTTAGTTTTGTTTTTAAAAAGACACAGGGCATGAGTCCGAGGGAATACCGCGCGGGTACTCAATAAGAGGTCAGCGGATCATTTCACCCGTACTTTCTTTCCTGTTTAATTTCCATGGGACTTCCTGCGGCGCGGCGGGAAGTCCTTTTAGTGTCTGTATCATGGTGTGCGCGGCGAGGGCGCCCATCTCATGCGGCTTGTGTGAGAGTGTGGTGACCGTCAATTCTTCCAAACTGCTCAGATACGTATTGTCGAAAGAGACAACCGCCAGATCTTCAGGAAGCCGGTAGCCTGCGCGCTTCAATTCTTCGGTCAGGTAATAGGCGATCATATCGTTGTAGCAGACGACTGCGGTACAGGCGGTGATCGTCTCCTCAGCGATCCGCCGGAGAAACCGTGTGTCGCGGCGAAAGAGGGCATCCTGATCCCGGGAATCAAACCAGCCGATCTGTTCGTCGCAAAGCTCTAGGCCGAGGGAACACATTGCCTCTGCAAATCCCTGAAAACGTTCGATGCCCTGAAGGTCGTCTGATTTGAATATCCCGCCGATTGACATATGCCCAAGTTCTGCCAAGTGCCGGACAAGCATGGCGCTGCCCCCGGCGTTGTCGTCCTTCACATACAGCGATCCGCCCAGTCCGGGATAATAATTGTGGAGAAATACAATAGAGCTTTTCTTTTTGATAAGGCGGCGGTAGAGGTCGAGATTCGGGTTCGGCAGCGCGCTTTTGCACCCCTCGGCAATGATCCCGCGGGGTGGGGAGTAAAGAAGCTCCGTGAGGATACGGCGCTCTGTGTGGAAACGGTTTTTAGTTACATAGATTTTATGCGTGAATCCTGCTCGTGTCAGTTCTGTCTGCATATCATTTAAAAGGCGGGGATAGAGGTAGTTCTGGTCGTCGGAAATGAGGATGCCCACTGTATTTTTCCCGGGATCAGGCAGAATCCCGGTGACAAATGAACCGCTGCCCTGACGTCTTGTGATGAGTCCCTGCTCTTCCAGAAGAGAGAGTGCCTGCCGCACTGTCTGGCGGCTTACGTTATATGCCGTGCAGAGCGCCTCTTCAGTGGGAAGCTTTTCAATCCCGCCCTTTATATTTTTCTCAATCAAGTCTCTGATATTCTGCGCAACCCATTTGTATTTGATCGGCATGGTAATGCTCCCTTCTTTGCTACGATCTGTAATATCATATATTTATGTGGGAAAATATGCGGGGATAATTTCAGGCGGCTGTCCTGCGGAAACAAAGATTTTCCTGTACAGTCCCCGGAGTGT
>DWYT01000108.1 GCA_019118545.1 Candidatus Mediterraneibacter merdavium
GGTGATGGGAATCGAACCCACGTATCCAGCTTGGAAGGCTGGTGTTCTACCATTGAACTACACCCGCACATATCGGGGTGACAGGATTCGAACCTGCGACCTCCTGGTCCCAAACCAGGCGCTCTAGCCAAGCTGAGCCACACCCCGGTATTCTCTACGTTCCCTGTCTTTCCCGTAGCGCATTGATTATTATATTATATGGTTTTACCATTGTCAACAACTTTTTTCAGTTTTTGTTTATCTTTGTTTATCCGCCATCTTTGTTTATCTCGACCGCCTCCAACCGTTTTTCTTATCAGAGTGATCTGTACAACCTGAGCAGCTCTCCCCGACCATCCTACTGTGCCAGAAAAAACTGTTCAAAAACCGGCTCTTTGTCTCCATCTATCTCCATAATCATATAACTGCCCCTGCGCCCCTCTTGGCGGGGAAAGGAAAGACTTCCCGGATTGAGCACGGTGATTCCGTTTTTCTGCTCGAAAAACGGTCGGTGCGTATGTCCGAACATGATAATATCCGCATTTCTTGACTCTCCCTCTTCCCTGATATACTCCGGGTCAAGCGACACATAATATGGGTGGCCATGGCTGATAAAAGCTTTGTATCTCCCTATGTTGAATTCTTCCTCCCTCGGAAGATCTGAAAAGAAGTCATTATTTCCTTTCACTAAATGCTTCTCACAGTCCACCACCGCATTTATGTATTCTTCTCCCCCCTCCACATCGCCAAGGTGGATGAACATATCAATATGCCCCGCCTCCTCCAGCGCTCTGTCAAGAGCGGTATGCCTCCCATGCGTATCACTGACGATCAATACTCTCATAACGCTTCCTCTCTAAATCTCTTCTTTAAGACTTCCCTCATCTCATGGAGCGCTTTTCCCCGATGACTGATCTCGTTCTTCTGTTCCGGCGTCATCTGTGCTGTCGTACAGCCATACTCAGGCACATAAAAAATCGGATCGTACCCAAAACCATTCTCTCCTTCTGATTCCTCGGCGACTTTTCCTTCGACCGTCCCTCGTACCGTTGATACCGTCCCATCCGGAAATACTGCCGCCACCGCGCACACAAAGCGGGCAGTCCTCTGCTCCTCCGGAACGCCTTCCATGCGGTCCAGAAGGATGCGGTTCTTTATATCATAAGAGGTATCCTCCCCCGCGAATCTTGCAGAGTAGATTCCCGGCGCCTTGTCCAGATAATCGATCTCTAAGCCGGAATCATCCGCAAGCACAATATCACTTGTAAGCACACGGGATACTGCGCGCGCTTTGATCTCCGCGTTTTCCTCAAACGTCATACCATCCTCAACAATATCCAGATCCACGCCAGCTTCCTTCATGGAGACAATATCCATCCCCAGATCCGCCATGATCATGCGTATCTCTTTCATCTTATTTTCATTACCTGTTGCAAATACAATCCTTTTTTTCATCGTTCTTTTGTGCCCTCTGTCCTTATATATCTTTTCTCTTTTTCTTATGTATTCCCCATATGCTTCTGTCCCGGCGGCTTCGGGCCGCGGAACTGGTAGAAATATGTCCGTATCATACCATTATATATCTTTCTGTTTTTATCCGCCCTGCGGCCGAAATACCGCTCTGCGTCCTCGTAGCTGGTGATCATATACGCTGACCAACTGTCCAGTCCCCGGAAAGCCTCCCCAAATTCCCTGTATATCTGCGGGAGCGCGCTCTTTTCTTCCAAGCGTTCCCCATAAGGCGGATTTGTAATGATAAAACCGTATTTCTTAGGATGGCTCAAAT
Source organism: Candidatus Mediterraneibacter merdavium (assembly GCA_019118545.1). Lineage (GTDB taxonomy): Bacteria > Bacillota > Clostridia > Lachnospirales > Lachnospiraceae > Mediterraneibacter > Mediterraneibacter merdavium. The sequence continues at coordinate 1,766 of DWYT01000108.1, forward strand.
CCTTCACCGCTCTTTGCTGAAAATGGATCAAGTGCCCCACACCGGCCTCCTCCGCGTTTCTGCGGGCCGTGCGTATCACCTCAGGATCTGCGTCGTAACCCTGTATGTCTGTCTCAATCTCATCATCAATTAAATCCTGCGCCTCATTGACTGCCTCATACCAGTTCTTTTTATTGGTCAGATTCGTCCAATTCTCCGCCGTGAATGAACGGTTCATTCCCGGAGCAATATTTGCCGCGAGCATGGCTGCCTCGATAGGAAATGTCCCGCTTCCGCAAAACGGGTCCACGAATATCCTGTCTTTTCTCCACGGCGTCAGCATGATGAGCGCCGCGGCCAGATTTTCGGCAATGGGCGCCTTGCCCACCATCGGCCTGTATCCTCTTTTATGAAGGGAAACTCCCGTCGTATCAATTCCCACGGTGACGACATCCTTCATCAAAAACACTCTCACCGGATAAGAAGCTCCTGTCTCCTCGAACCACTGTGTCTTGTACTTCATTCTCAGGCGCTCCACCATGGCTTTCTTCATAATAGATTGGATATCCGACGGACTGAACAGCCGGCTTTTCACAGACGCCGCTTTGGTCACCCAGAATTTCCCGTCCTCCGGAATGTAGTCCTCCCATGGGAGTTCCTTCGTCCTGTCAAACAATTCCTCAAAAGTGACTGCCCGGAAGCTCCCTATTTTAAGAAGTATCCTCTCCGCAGTCCGAAGAAATATATTTGCCCTGCACATTGCATCGCTCCCGCCTGAGAAGGTGACCCTTCCGTCCTCAACCTGAACGATCTCATATCCAAGCTCCTGAATCTCTTTTTTTAATACAGATTCCAACCCAAAATGACACGGCGCGATCCATTCCGCCTTATCTATACCCATGAAATCTTCCGTCCTTGTCCTTAATCTGTATCCATATTACTATAAATCAAAGGCAGAGTAAAGTTGAACTTTGCTCTGCCTTCGTGTCATTGTGCCCTGTGGCACGTGTCAGCAAACACGTCCGCCGTCCGGGATATCTCCCGTTTAGTAACGGTCAGAAGCGTTAGAAGCATTGGAGTTTCTTCCGCTGTTCTGGCTGTTCGATGTGTTTGACTCAGCATTGCTGCTGTTCTTGTTAGAGTTCTTGTTCTTGCTCTGTGTATCCCCATAGGATGCGTTAGAGCTGTTCTTTGAAGTTGTGTTCTTGTTAGAATTGGAATTGTTAGCGTTGCTATAATTCTTTGCCATGATGATACCTCCTGTTTTTTGGTTCAGTCTTAGTATCCCATGTCTACATT
>DWYT01000109.1 GCA_019118545.1 Candidatus Mediterraneibacter merdavium
GGATACTCCCCATGGGGATGGATGTTGTCTGCGCAAGCGTCACCCCGAGCAATGAACCGCTTGCTATATACGTAAATCTGCCATCTTGGGACAAGAACTTCAAAAGTGTCAGAAGATGAGGATATGCCTGAATCTCGTCAATAAAGATCAGCGTATTCTCTTTACCTTTCATCTTATCCCCCGCAATCATACTAAGCTGCAGATAAAAGTCTTCTACGGTTCTTATTTCCGCAAATAACCGGGGACCGATGGAATCCTCAATCATATTGACCTCAATAAAATTCTGAAACAATTTATTTCCCACGTGCCGTACAATATAAGTTTTTCCCACCTGTCTGGCGCCGTCAACCAGCAAAATCTTTGCTGATCCTGATTTCAAATGATCTTCTATTGTTTTTTCGATCTTCCGGTAAAGCACAGCCTCATCTCCAAACTTTTCAATAGATTATCGCATCATTTTCTTTGATTTTTCAATAGAATTGTTGCACACTTTTTCTGACTTTTCAATAGTTTTTTACTCTATTTTTTCTGACTTTTCAATAATCTGTATTGACTCGGCAGCATCCCGTATTTCTTTTGAAACGCTCTTGCCAGCGCCTTGCTCCCTGAAAAGCCGTTTCTCAGCGCGATCTCTGTAATATTGTAGGCACTGTTTTCCAGCTCCTTGAGCGCGTACCCTAGCCGGATGCTCTGTACGTAATCCTTAAAGCTGATCCCCGCGTACTTGCGGAACATCCTCGACAGGTAGGCGGGTGAATACCCAAACACCCAAGCCACCTCCTCGAGACTTAATTCCTCGGTATAATTGTCTTTCATATAGGCGGTAATCGCTGAAAGCCGCGTCAGTTTCTTATTCTTACGCATGAAATCCTGATCCACTTCCGTGAGGCGGTACTCTTTCACAAGGTAGTACATGATATTGTAAAACAGGCTTTTCATTTTCATATCATATCCGCAGGACTTCTCTGTGTAGGCACGGTACAGCGCCTTCACAAGCTCCATGAAACGCGCGTCCCGTTTGCCCGGCTCATGGGTAAACCAGATAAACTGCTCTCCCGTAAAATAATCCTCAAACATTTTCAGAGGAATCTGCAAAACGATCGTCTCATTGGGGAGCGGCGAATCGACCGAGTGGATCTCATTGGAATTTACGATCATGAACTCATCCGCCGCCAGATCCCACGGCCTCTCGTCGATAAAAAAGCGTAAACTCCCCTTACACACCGCAAATATCTCGACCGAGCGGTGCCAGTGCTTGTCTCTTCTGTAATTCCCTTCGCTCCCCTCAAAAAGAAAGAGCTTGAACGGGAACCCTTCCTCTGGAACAATCAATTCATGTGAAAACTGCATGGGTGCCTCCATGTGCAACATTATACACTATTGCCAAACAGATAGCGATAAGTTCTTCTCTGTTGGAGCAGGATGTCCCTGACTCTTCTTTTTATTTCAGGCGGATAGTACTTCTCCCCGTCCAGCAGATTGGTTATCGTATGCTCGTCAAAATGAAATCGCATCTCCTGTCCGTACAGGCTTTCCACTGCGTCTAGCTGCTCCTGAAAATCGGTTGTCAGTGTCTTTGACCGCACCTGAGGGATCAGATCAATGATATCCTTATTCATGGGATAGTCCATTGTGGTATCCGACAAAAGAGCGCACCCGTTATCAAATACAGGGCAGTAATGAAACTCCCCAGCAGTATCAAGTAATACAGCCATGTTGTGCATGTGCCTGTCCTCATTTAGGAACAGGGCATCCACGGTCAAAACGCGGCAGAGATACTTTCCGAATCCTTTCAGTCCTGTCATCCTTTCTGCCTGTGCCGTAAGAAATCCTGCCCTCTCATGCACTCCCTCAATCTGAAAAATACTCTTATACAGACTTTTCCCGTGTTGATTTTGAAAAAGCCTTTCTAACGTGATAAGCTGCCAGCCTTCGGGAAGGAAATTCTGGCTTTTACATCCGTAATAAACCCTGTCTTTATACACAATCTCCTCTGTCTGGTACATAATGTACTCATCCTTTTCCAGATTGGAATACCTCAGCAGTCCGGACACAACGTATTCCGCAAGACCTTCATATCCCGCGTAGTCCGCTTTATACCAAGTGCCTTCCTTCTGCCATTTCAACTGGTTTCCTTTGGAGGAATGTTGCTGGTTCCCACGGATATCTGTGTCAAACAATCTGATCATGCTGCTCACCTCTCGATCTGTATCCAGAAATCATCCTCCGCCATTCTCCCCCCGGTCTTCTCAATGATAAGAAACGGATCATAGAACGGAAGATTCAGATCCCGCAATATCAGCTTCATCTTATCCCTCGTCCTCGGGAAGCACCGCGACTCAAGGAACTCCTCATATTCTTCATAATCAGGATGTTCATTCACGCCAAATGCACGGTACAGCGGGTCCGAGACATAATTTTTGATCTCTACCTGCCTCTCTCTGTCGTCCACATCGATCACGGTACATAATTGTTTTTTGAAATAATACCGCAGACGGAGCGGTGACTTTTGGGGATGAATCTCCAGTTCACCCAGAATTCCCGGATGCTCCCGCAAGATGCACAAAAGCGTTACGATCGGGCCTTTTACCTCTGTCTGTCCGCTCTCCCAGCGCTCCACAGTCTTGACCGATACCCCTGCCAGTTCTGCCAGATTACTCTGTGTAATTTTTAATTTTTTACGGATCAGTTTGATATCCGTGGCTGTCAATGCCCGCTGCAGAGCATACTCCATAATAAACGCCTCCCGAAATGTTCCCCTCTCTTTACAAGAGCACTGCTTTTTCGTAGTATAACACAAATAACCCCTAAATATAAGGGGTTATTATAAGAATTTATCCCTCATATTTAGGGGTGCTCTTTTTATCCTAGTATGTCATTATGCAGAAGCTTATGCTCCTTCCCTTTGAGAATCCCTTCATAAACCGTCGCCACGATCGGATTTTCATTTGACAGCTTGATCTGTGCCATACTGTCGATCTTGTAGATGCCCTCCAGTCTTGCCTTCTTCGTCCTTGGCCCGATGGGCACCGGCTGTCCGCCTCCGGCAATACAGCCTCTCTTGCACGCCATGACTTCCACGAAGTCATAATATGCTTCTCCTGCCTTCATCTTATCCAGCAGATCCTCCGCGCAGTGCAGTCCGTTCACCACCGCGATCTTCACTTCACGGTCACCAAGCTTCACAGACGCCTCTTTGATGCCGTCCACGCCTCGGATACCAGAGAAGCTGATCGCCTCTAAGTCCTCCGCACGGCTGCTGCCTGTCAGACGGCGGAGCACCGCCTCGGTCACACCGCCTGTCACGCCGAAGATGGCGCCTGCGCCCGAGGAAAGGCCAAAGGGCATATCCAACGCTTCTGGCTGTACCTGCGCCAGATCAATACCAGCCTCTTGGATCATCCTTGTGATCTCTGTTGTGGTCAGCACATAATCCACATCCTGCTCTCCGTCTGTGAAATGTTCTGGTCTCTTGATCTCCGCCTTCTTTGCCGTGCATGGCATGATGGAGACAACCATGGTTTTCCTCGGCTCTCTGTCCTCCGCCTTATCCTTTTCAGCGTTCATTCTCGCCTCTTCCTTTAAGAGTGCGCCGAACATCTCCTGCGGGGAACGGCAGGTGGAAATATTCCCCCGGAACTCTGGATAACGGTTCTCGCAGAACTTCACCCACGCCGGACAGCAGGAGGTGAACAGCGGAAGATTCTCCCCGGATTCCAGACGCTCTACCAACTCTTTGGACTCTTCCATGACCGTCAGATCCGCGCCGAAGTTGGTGTCATATACTTCATCAAAGCCAATACGCCTCAGTGCTGCCACCAGACGCCCCAGTGTGTTCTCTCCCTTCTTGATGCCGAACTTGTCGCCCACTGCAACGCGGACCGCCGGGGCAATCTGCGCCACAACCCTTGTATTACGGTCAGAGAGCGCCGCCCATACAGGCTCTACCTCCTGCTTGATACTGATGGCGCCCGTCGGGCAGACCGCGCGGCACTGTCCGCATCCCACACAGTCCGTCTCCGCCAGATCTTTATTGAAAGCCGGAGTCACCTGCATCTTCGATCCACGGAAAGCAAAGTCCAGTATACCAAGTCCTTGGATCTCATCGCATGTTCTCACACAGTCTCCGCAGAGAATACATTTATTCGGGTCGCGGATCACGCAGTCTGAGGATGTGTCTTTGGGAAGCTGTTTCTTATTATTTTCAAAACGTACATCCGTGATGCCAAGCTGCCTTGAAAGCTTCTGCAATGTACAGACACCGTTCTTCGCGCAGGTCGTACAGTCTCTGCAATGGGACGCAAGGAGAAGCTCGATGATCATCTTCCTGTGATGCTGGAGCCTCGGCGTATTCGTATAGATAACCATGCCGTCTCTTGGCACCTCAGAGCAGGAAGCGAATATCTTTCCCCGGTCGTCCTCCACCACACACATCCTGCATGCGCCGTATGTGGACAGCTCAGAATGATAGCAGAACGTAGGAAGGTCGATGCCGGATTTCCTGATCACGGAAAGCACGTTCTTCTCATTGGTAAAAGTCACTCTTCTATTGTTTATTGTCATATAACTCATGCTTGTTCCCTCCTACCATTCAACATGTATCGCGCCAAACGCACATGAACTCTCACATGCGCCGCATTTAATACATCTCTCAGTGTCTATTGTAAACGGCTCTTTAATCTTGCCGCTGATGGCGTCAGCCGGACAATTTCTCGCGCACTTGGAACAACCCTTACAGCGCTCCGGACTGATGACGTAGCGTTTCATCGCCGTACAGGTACGGGACGCGCACCTCTTATCCACTACATGTTCCATATATTCGTCGCGGAATAATTTCAATGTACTCATGACCGGAAGCGCCGCGCTCTTTCCTAATCCGCAGAGAGCCGTCTCTGTGATTGTTGTCGCCAGATCCTCCAAAAGCTCCAGATCCTCCGCCTTGCCGTTTCCTGCTACGATCCGCTCTAGGATCTCCAGCATCCGCTTCGTTCCCTCACGGCAGGGCACACATTTTCCGCAACTCTCGTTCTGCGTAAAGTTCATAAAGAACCTTGCCACCTCTACCATACACGTATTGTCGTCCATAACCACAAGTCCGCCGGAACCGATCATGGCTCCCATCTTCTTCAAGGAATCAAAGTCCAGATTCACATCCAGATGGGGTGTGATGAGACATCCTCCTGAAGGCCCTCCGATCTGCACTGCCTTGAACTTCCCGTCTCCCTTGATGCCGCCGCCGATATCATAGATGACCTCCCGAAGCGTCGTTCCCATGGGCACCTCGATCAGACCAGTATGCTTCACGCTTCCTGTCAGGGCAAATGCCTTTGTTCCCGGACTGTTCTCCGGCCCGATGCTCTTGAACCAGTCCGCGCCCTCCATGACGATCATCGGCACGTTGGCAAAGGTCTCTACGTTATTTAACACGGTCGGCTTCGCGAACAACCCCTGCTCCACCGTCCTCGGCGGTTTTACACGGGGCATGCCCCGGTTTCCTTCGATGGATGCTGTCAGCGCGCTTCCTTCTCCGCAGACAAAAGCGCCTGCGCCCCGGTTAATATGAAGCCGGAATGAAAAGTCCGTGCCGAGGATATTGTCACCAAGAAGTCCGCATTCCTCCGCCTGAGCGATCGCCAGTTTCAGCCGGCTGATGGCCAGAGGGTATTCCGCGCGCACGTAGATATATCCCTCTTTCGCTCCCACCGCGTAAGCGCCGATCATCATGCCCTCGATCATCTTGTGGGGGTCGCCCTCCATGATACTGCGATCCATGAACGCTCCCGGGTCGCCCTCGTCGCCGTTGCAGACAACATAGCGCTCCGGCTCCTGCTGTCTTGCCACCTGAGACCATTTGTAGCCGGTGGGGAATCCGCCGCCTCCGCGCCCTCTCAGGTTCGAATCTGAAACTTCCTTTATCACTTCCTCCGGCGTCATCTCAAAGAGCGCTTTTTCCAACGCCTGATAGCCGCCTGTGGATATGTATTCCTGAATGTGCTCTGCGTCGATATGCCCGCAGTTTTTCAGTACGTTTCTCGTCTGCTTCTTATAAAAAGGAATCTCCTCCTGCTTCCTGTACTCGATTCCGTCCTGCTTAAACAAAAGATGGCGGATAATATCTCCCCTCTCAATCGTCCTGTGGAAGATTTCGTCACAATCCTCAGGTCGTATCTTTGTGTAAAGAATACCCTGAGGCTCAATGCGCATCAGCGGCCCCATCTCACAGAAGCCGTGGCATCCGCTCTTCTTTACGCCGATCTCACCGTCTCTGTGTGCGATTTCCGGCCCGAAATGCACTTCCACATCCGGATTATCCCTGACCAGCTCGCACATTCTCTCGTAGATCTCGCCGGATCCTCCTGCCAGACATCCCGTTCCCGCGCAGATCAGGATACGGCATCTGCTGTTGTCTATCTTCTCCTTTGAAGCCTTACGGATCTGTCCGAGGGCTTCCCTGTTCTCTATTCTATCCATATGTATCAAGCTCCTCTCATATATTAAGCCTCTTTCCGCTCTCGTGCTCCGTTACGCATCTCTTAATTCCCGCACCAGTTCCGCCGCCGCATCCGGAGTCATCCCCGGATAGACCTTGTCATTTACCGTGAGCACCGGAGCAAGTCCGCAGGCCCCTAAGCAGGATACCGTCTCCAGCGTGAACAGCATATCGTCCGTCGTGGCCTTTTCTGCGGACAATCCAAGCTCACTGTACAGCCGTTCCAGAATGGGAATGGATTTCCGCACATGACAGGCGGTTCCATCGCAGACTTTGATAATATATTTCCCTTTTGGCTCAAAGGAAAAATTCTCATAAAATGTGGCGACACTGTACGCCTTCGCCTCGCTGACCCCCAGCTTCTGCGCCACATAGCTTAGAAGCTCCGGGGGAAGGTAACGGTACTCGCTCTGGATGTCCTGAATGATCGGGATCAGCGCCGCCTGATGCTCGCCATGCGCTGCGATAATCTCATCCGCCTTGTCATAGTAGGTCTGGTCTAACATGGGATACCTCCTTAATTCGAATTGTGTAATATTGATAATAATTTGTCAATTATAGATTATTATATATGGATTCTGCATAATAAGCAACATAAGAATAAGCAGAAAAACTCAGAAAATCAACCAGAAAAAAACACCGGTCAATTTCTGACCCGTGTTATTCTATTTCATATGGCAAGTAAAAAGAAGCCTTCGGCTGGAGCGTCACTCCCAGCATCTCTTTTGCCCATTGCTAAAAGCATGCGGCGCATGACGACGCGCTTTTCACCTCGAAAGCCTCTTTTTATTGTACACAAATTATAACAAAATCATTCTTTTTTGTAAAGAATCGTCTTATTTTTCAAGATTTTTCTCCATGTTGCGTCTCCGATATACCAGAATGTCATAATAGAATTTTTGTATTCTTGCGGATCTCCTTGAACTTTAATTCGGAGAACCAGTTTAAATCTTTCTCCTTGTTCTCCGACTTCCTTTAAAATAACAGCCGTATTGGGTTTGTTTGCCTCAACAATATAATCCGGACTGCTAATGATTTCCGGAAGATAACAGTAAAACCTTTCATAGTCATTTGGATGTCTTTCTTTGATATGTTCTATCCGCTCCTCTGTAATAATAACATCTTCCGTCACAATATCCTCAGTGATACAACTATAAATATCACGGTCTATCTTCCCCACTAATTGCACTTAAAATATCCTCTTTCGTACTGCATATGTCCATTATATCAAACCCAAACCCATTTGCAATCGCCTCTGCTCCACTTTGCAAATATGAGTAAACACAGCCATTTGCTTACTCAAAAATCATGTATCCCTCTTGTGTTTTACGCTGTTTTTTGTTTTTCTTTTTTTCTTCTAACATTCTCATTTTATTTTAATCTTTGCCTTGTATCTTTTAATCACAAACTAAAACGAACGGGAAACATCCCCTTCAAAAATATCCATATATAAGGAGGAAATCATTATGAAGAAAAAAATCACAGCATTATTAATTGGAACATGTTTTACCGCGGCGCTTATGTCAGGATGCGGACAGCGCATAGACGGAACGCAGCAGACGCAGGGGCAGTCCGGAACACAGCAGACACAAGACCAGTCCGGGACTTCCGCACAGAACAATACTTCCGGCACACAGAACTCGAGTGCGGGGACTTCACAGAATTCCAACAACGGAGTTACACAGAATTCTAACAATGGCGGTACTCAGGCTTCCGGCACAGGAATCACAGAAGCTGATGCCAAGACGATCGCCCTGAATCAGGCCGGAGTCGCGGAAGCCGATACCATCGGTCTCGCTGTAAGGCAGGACTTCGACGACGGCCTCACCATATACGAGGTTGATATCTACACCCCCAGCATGGATTATGACTATGACATAAATGCAGCCGACGGCACGATCCTAAAAGAAGACCGCTCTGTAACTGAGCAAGTGACTACTGATCCCGGCGCGGCAATCACCCCTGCCAAAGCAAAAGAGATCCTCCTTGCAAAAGTATCCGGAGCAGGTGAGCAGAATCTCCGCATGAAGGTTGATTTTGACGACGGACGCAGCTACTATGAAGGCGAGATCATCTATAACGGAATGTCTTATGACTATGAACTCGACGCACAGACAGGCAATATCGTAGAATGGTCTGAGGAAGTTCTTGGCTTCTAAGGGGCACACGAAGGGGGCAGGCACTTTTGAGAAGTGTCTGTCCCCCTTTCTGCTGCCTTCCGCCAAGCTCATTCTACAGGCGCTGTCTCAATGATAAACTTCACATTTCCATCCATCTCGTCACTCTTCCCGCTAAAGGTATCATAGCTGCACGTTTCAGATGTCATCGCTTCCAACCGGTCAAGAACCTCTCCCAGTTCGTCCTCCATCATCCTTTTCAGCTCTCCTGTGCCTTCGCTCTCAAACTCTGCCATCCCGTTTTTTAAGGTAAGCGCCCCGGAAGAGAGCGTTGCCGCGCCGTCACGCAGTGATCCGCTGTTAGAGGAAAGGGCCGAGGCACCCTCTGAAAGCTGCCCGCCCAGCGCGTTCAGGCCGGATACCAGCTTTCCAGTTCCTCCTGCTAAGGCCTCTGCTCCCACAGTCAGCTCCGGAGCGCCTGCCGCAAGCTGCTCCGCTCCTGAAAGAAGCGTATCATTATAGTTGCCCAGTTGCGAAAATCCATTGTTCAGGGCATCGATCCCCTCCAGTGCAGACGGAAACTGACTGTTCACGGACTGATCCAATGCCGACAGGGATTCCGCAAACCCTCCGGCACCACCAATCGCTGTATTCAAACCCTGCATCCCCTCATTAAGCGCGTCTACTTTCGCAGAGAATTCTCCGAAAGACTCTTGGGGCAATGCCTCTTTGGCCGATTCAAGTTGTTTTATCTGTGCCTGCATATCTGAAAGCTCTTCATTTAAAGTAACCACAGTTCCCGCGAATGTTTCCATCTCTGACTTGATCGTACCTGCGGCTGTCTGGATTGCGGCGACATCCAGATCAGAAAGATCTACAGAGACATTCTCCAGCCTTTCCATTTCTTTCAGTCCTTCTGCCGCCCCCTGCGCTCCTGACAATGCGCTGATGGCCTCCTGTATCTGCCGGGCCGCTTCCTGTTCCTCCGCTGTATCACCAAGGCCATTCATCTGCAGGGTCAGCGCTTCTATCGAGCTTTGTATCTGTGTCTCGCTTGCAGCCGCAGCATTCTTTGCCGCATCGATCAGCTGATTATCTGAGTCTATGACACTATTTACTGTATTGCATGCGCTTTGAATTGTCTCTTGGACTGTGCTGAGCTTTCCCAGTTCACCTGACAGGCTCTCCAATGAGTCCGCGATATTCCCCAACGGTTCCTGTATTCCGGATGCCAGAGAACCGCCCATATCTCCTGCCGCACTGATCAGTTCATTGCCTGATTGTAACATTGCATCTGCCTGACCAAAAATATTTTGTATCCCTTCTGTTCCTAATGCTTGGGAAAGCTGTGCCGTGGCGTCTGCCAGAGTCCCGGATGCCGAACTGATATCCCCCTCTGCCGCAGAAGACAATGCGGAAACAGCCTCCTGTACCTGTGTCAGTCCTTCCGCAAGTCCGGTCAGAGCCTCCGCGCCTTCCGCAAGCTGCTCTTCTCCCTCCACATAAGTCTCCACGCCGGCTGCGAACGCCTGTGCTCCGGCTGCGTAGTCCGATATTCCCTGCACGATGGAATTGACGCCGTTCGTATACTCTGTCACGCTTCCGCTCAGTTCTCCGTCCGGCCCCATATATTTTTGAATAGCTCCGCACAGCTCATCCGCGCCGTCTGTATAGCTGTCTACTCCGTCCGCCAGCGTCCCTGCTCCCTCTGATAATTCCTCCGATCCACTGACAAGCTGAAGCGCTGCGTCTTCCAGTCCCCCAAGCGAATTCCGAAGCGACTCCATATCCGCGATGTCATTTACATCCAGTTCCCCGAACAGATCCGGAAGCGCCGCCGTGTAGGTGGACGGCATCGTCAGATCCGTCACATCGGCAGTAATTTCCAGACGCTCCGGAATACTCAGCTCTGATGCGGTGGCGTCAAAATCATTGATCCCCAGACTTTTTTTGAGACCCGGCATGGCGAATCCCAGAACGATATTGCGATCCCCGTCAGAAAGAATCCGCCCATTATCGATCGCTACATTGGAAAATGTATCATTGGGGAGGATGAGTCCTGTCACGAGGACAAAGGGCGTGTATGCCTTTGCCTCCCCGCCTCCTGCCTCTATGATATTTTCTGCGTGATTGGTATAATCAATACATATCTTAAGCTGTCCGCTCTTTCCTTTGAGTTCCTCCGGACTGATCTCCTTTCCGTCCAGATAGTAGGTCAGCTTCACATCCACCGGAAGCTCCTCTTTCGTCGTCCCCTGATAGTAAATATCCTCACCGGCTGTTTTCCATGTCAGCGTCTCTCCATCTGATACAAAGGACTCTTCCCCTTTGAGATTCTTAATGTCCTCAAGGCTGCTCACATCCTTGAGTTCCTCTTCACTGCCAGCGTTTTTCAGCCAGTCTGAGACTGTCACGCTCTGCGGCACCCCTGAGGCATCCGCATTGACATACACGGTCTCATCTTTTACCATCTCCGCTGTCGCCTCTTTCACGATGTCCTTTTCATCCGCGGCCGCCTCTGCTTCCTGCGCCGCAGCGCTCCCTGCGGCAAACACCTGCAGCGGGCACAGCACCGCTGACATCCCGACTGCCAGTCCCGCAGTCAATACACGCTTGATCTTTCTGTTTTTATTCATTATCATCTACATCCTTTCTATGGTCTCTACGGACAGTGTGACGCCAGATGGACACTTCGCTCCCTCACAGCAGCGCCGATCTGTCACGATATTAATTGTTTACAGATATCATATCCTGTGTCTTCCGAGTTCTCCCCTTCATCCCGACCGTTGTCTTACAGATCAGTCTATCAAAAACCATAAACATCGCCGGGAGGACTAGGATGACCACCAGCATACTAATGACTGCTCCCCGCGCCAGCAAGGTACAGATCGAGCCGATCATATCCACTTTGGAGTAACATGCCACGCCAAACGTCGCCGCGAAGAAGCTGAGTCCGCTGCTGACAATAGAAGGCATACTCATGCGGTGCGCGATGGCGACGGCTTCTTTCTTCCCTCGCCCGCGCACTCTCTCCTTCTGGTAGCGGCTGGTCATCAGGATCGCGTAATCTACCGTGGCTCCCAACTGGATTGTTCCGATAACGATACTGGCCACAAACGGAAGCTCCGTCCCCATATAGTACGGGAACGCCATATTTACCGCGATGGCAAATTCAATGACCGCCACAAGGATGACCGGTAATGAGACAGACTTAAACACAATCATGATGATAAGAAAGATCGCTGCCACGGAGATGAGATTTACATTCCGCAGATCCACATCTGTCACATCCTGAAGATCCTTCATAAGGGGCGCTTCTCCGATGACCATCGCATCATCGTCATAAGCCTTGACAATCTGGTCGATCTCGCTTATCTGCGCATTGACCTCATCTGTAGCGGAACTGTATTCCGAGCAGACAAACGCCAGCTCATAATCGTCGCTCTGAAGCATTTCCCTGATATCGTCAGGTATCATAGAATCCGGCACCGAGGGTCCTACAAGAGAATTCATGCTGATGCTCCACTTTACGCCGTCCACAGCGTCGATCTCTTCTAACATCTTCCGCTTTTCAAGGCCGTCCATATTCTTATCCATAAGGATCATATGCACATTGCTCATGTCAAAATCCTCAGCCAGCTTCTCATTTGCCACATTGCTTGGCAGTGACTCGGGGAGAGACCGGGCAATATTATAATAAATACCTGCATGGTTATTGCCGTATACTGCGGGGAGTAGCAGTACTAAGAATAGTGCCAGCCATACCCCGCAATGCTTCGTAATAAACGCAGACGGGCCGTCCATGCTCCGGAACAAAAGCCGGTGCGAAGTCTTTTCAATGAATCTGTCGCATACGAGGACAAGCGCAGGGAGAAGGGTGACGCAGCAGAGTACGCCGATGACGACTCCCTTTGCCATGACGATCCCCATATCGCGTCCCAGCGCAAAGGTCATAAAGCACAATGCCGCGAATCCTGCCACGGTAGTCACTGAGCTTCCCACCACCGACTTAAACGTATTGGCAATGGCATGCCCCATGGCCCGCTCTTTCTCTCCGGGGAAACGCTGCTTATTCTCCTCATAGCTGTTCAGCAGGAAAATGGAATAATCCATCGTCACCCCAAGCTGAAGGATCGCTGTCAGCGCTTTTGTGATATAAGATGTCTCTCCCAGAAATACATTGCTCCCCAGATTATATACAATAGCGATTCCGATACTTAAAAGAAACAGGATCGGCACGAGAAAGGACGTGGACGTCAGCTCCAGTACGACCAGACAGAGCACAACAGCGATCGCCACATAGACCGGCAGCTCCTCTAAGCACAGATCTTTGATATCAGTAACAACACCTGTCATACCGCTGATAAAGCACTGTTGATCCGCGATCTGGCGCATCTGCACTACCGCCTCCATCGCCTCGTCTGACGAGGTGGTATTATCGAACAGCGCCAGCATCATCGTCGCGTCTCCGTTGAAAAATGCTTCCCTCAGATCCTGCGGGAGCATTTCCACAGGAAGGCTGATGTCCGCCACATCGTCATACCAGAGCACATCCTTCACATGAGGCACCTCGCTGAATCCCTCCTCCAGCTTCTGCACATCCTTAAGCTCCATATCCTCTACTATTACCATGGAAAACGCGCCCATTCCGTACTCATCCACCAGAATATCCTGCCCTTTCACCGTCTCCAGATGTTCGGGCAGATAGCTCAGCAGATCATAATTGATCCTTGTCTTCGCCATGCCGATAAACGACGGGATCAGCAGCAGGGCGCTTACGATCAGTATCAGCACTCTGTGTCTGGCGATCCATTTACCTACTTTGACCAAAATAATCCATCTCCTTTTTCTTTGTTTGCTCACAATATATACCAAAAATGACTTTTGGTCAATAATTTAGCCGAACAAAAATGAACTTTGGTCATTTTGTTGACTTTTCTACAAAAAAAAGACATAATATAGGAAAAATAGCAAAATTACAGGGGACTTGAAACCATGAGCAAAGTAGATGATAATAAGAAACAAAAGAAACAGGCACTCTATCGGGCCGCCTTTGAATTGTTTACCGAAAAAGGCTTTTCAAAGACAGCCATCTCAGACATCACAGAGCGCTCCGGACTGGCAAAGGGCACTTTTTATCTGTATTTCAAGGACAAATATGAGCTTCGGGATGACCTTGTGGCATATAAAGCAAGCCAACTTTTAGACAATGCTTATGAGACGCTCGAAAAAGCGCAGTCAGACTCCTTTGAGCAGGAAATGCTTCTTCTGACAGACTATATCATCGCGCGTTTTAAGGACGAACCCACTCTGCTGCGTTTTATTTCGAAAAATCTCTCGTGGGGAATCTTCAAGAACGCCTTTACAACAGCAGAATATCCTTCCTCCCGCCAGTTTTCCGGACATTACCTCCAAGCTCTTGACCGGCACGGTATAAACTGCCCTTCACCGGAGCTGATGCTCTTTACTCTGGTGGAACTGATTGGGGCGACCTGCCACAGTTGTATCCTCTATAAACAGCCTGTGGATATGGACACCTATCTTCCTTATCTCCATCAGGCGCTAAAGGGCATCTTGCATGCGTTCACCACACCCAACTAAGCTTATCACTCTTTTCCTTCCCCTTCATATATTAATATCACAGGGCGCCGAGTATCTGCCCGGAACCTTCCCTCAAGGTGCCGGGTTTTAGCGCGCTGTAAAGTCCGCCGTGTACCTGACGGCGGCAGAAGGGAGTATCTTATGAGTATAAAAGGACTTGATGTAAGCGCATTTCAGGGCGAAGTGGACTGGGAGCGGGTAAAAGCCGCTGGATATCAGTTCGCCATGCTCCGCGCCGGATATGGCTTCAACACTATAGATAACCAATTTAAAAGAAACGCTTCAGAATGTAACCGTATCGGACTTCCTATCGGAGCCTACTGGTTCTGCTACGCGGTCAGTCCACAGACAGCCGTGCAGGAAGCGGACGGATGTATCAATACGATTTCCGGCTACCGGCTGGATTACCCGGTCTGCTACGATATCGAGCAGGCCTCCGTCGCCTACGCCGCGGGGGAAGGCGTGACCATGACCTCGGATCTTGCCAGAAACATTGTACAGAGTTTCTGTGACCGCATCGAATCCAAAGGTTATTACGCCATGTTTTACTCAAATAAAAACTTCTTCGACACCTATTTAGGCAGCAGCCTCTCCAAACGCTACGCGTTCTGGTACGCCCGCTATACTGACAGCTTTGACGGAACAAACTGTGGGATCTGGCAGTATTCAAGCCAAGGAAACATCCCCGGCATCGGCGGAAATGTCGATCTGGATGAGGGATTTATCGACTATGCCTCAGTCATAAAATCCGCTGGACTCAATCATCTGTCGGGAACAAGTCCCGCCCCGTCGCCATCACCGTCGCCGTCTCCCGCGCCGGATTATATCACCTATGTGATCCAACCCGGCGATACGCTCAGTGAGATCGCGCAGCGGTACGGCACGACAGTCAGCACCCTTTCTTCATTAAATGGGATCTCTGACCCAAACAAAATCTATGCCGGAAATACGCTGAAAGTTCCCGAGAACGGAAACAGCGGCGCACAGTATTACACGATCCGCTCCGGCGATACGCTAAGCGGAATCGCCCAGAAATTCGGTACAACGGTCAGCGCTCTTGCGGCGCTGAATGGGATTTCCGATCCCAATAAAATCTATGCTGGGAACACGATACGGATTTCGTAATTAAGAATTTCCTAACTTTTTTTCTTTTT
Source organism: Candidatus Mediterraneibacter merdavium (assembly GCA_019118545.1). Lineage (GTDB taxonomy): Bacteria > Bacillota > Clostridia > Lachnospirales > Lachnospiraceae > Mediterraneibacter > Mediterraneibacter merdavium. The sequence continues at coordinate 15,363 of DWYT01000109.1, forward strand.
CTTTAAGAGTTTAAACATACTTTAGACACATTTGCTGTCTATACTATGTATCAGATAGTTGCTAAAACAACTATCTCCCCCCTCATAAAGTATAGACATCCCGGGGGACCGGGATGTCGCACTTTACTCTCATTCCTTTAGATAACTTATAAACACGAAACCCGTTAGCCTTTGTGGTTAGCGGGTTTTCGCTGTCCTAGGGTTTCTCGCAAGTCCCACTTCGGGCACCTTTGGGACACTCCTTCTCTATCGGAATATTTAAAGAACTATGCTTTACGCAGACGATCCTTTATGAATAAGATTGTGGATCAGACAGCTATGTGATGAACGAATATCTGAAATACTCCAGACAGGAAAATTTCTTCCGCGGAGCCACCAAAGAAGCCGTCTGTCGGGAATTACAATCTGACCAGAAATAACCCATAGAGCAGACAAGAGGACTTGCAAGGCTCGTGACCTTTCAAGTCCTCTTATGTGTCATGGTGGTACTGGCTATGTCCGTTCCGTAAAGGACTGCCCTACGGCGTCTCG